>JAGXGU010000124.1 GCA_024636575.1 Altererythrobacter sp. | reverse complement strand
GGCGCAGGAAGCCAAGCAGACGATCATGCCGCAGCATGCAGGGTCGCTCGCATTTCAGGAAGCGGTGGGATATTCCGACGCGGTGATCGCGAACGGGATGATCTACCTGTCCGGCGTGGTCGCGGTGCCGAGGGAAGGGGAGGAAAGCATGGACCCCGCCTTCACCCGCGCGTTCGAGGCGCTGGGCCGTACCCTGAAGCGCGCCGGAGCATCATGGGACGATGTTGTGTCCTTCGACACCTACCACACCGACCTCGCCGGACAGATAGATGAGTTTGTGACGGTCAAGAACCGCTACATCAAAGCCCCGTTCCCCGCCTGGACCGCGCTGGGTGTGTCGAGCCTCTACGAGCCGGAAGGGCTGGTGGAAATCAAGATCATGGCACGGGTGCCGGAGTGAGTGTGGAATGTGGGCCATAAAGCTGGCCCCTGAACCTCTCCGGAATTCTGGACAGAGTTCCATGCGTTCCGTGGTACCGGCAGCAGCGCGGGATTTCGGGCTTGGAAACGGGCAGCGAATTTCGCGTTGGGCGAAGGTCTAGCCAAGTCCTGAAAAACGCATTATTGCTACCAAATTGGTCTGTTTTACGTTGAAGAAAGCCCGGTTTGGCGATCATCGGCGGCGAAGTATCCAAGGCGTATTGTGCAGGATAATCCTGTAAAAAAACAAACGCTTCAACTGTCCTTTGGGAGGGATCGTAATGAAAATCTCTGCAACTATTATATCGACAACCTCGGTGCTGGCGCTCGCAACTACGCTCGGCTTAGGCGGCCAGGCTCAGGCCCAGGAAGCGGCGGCCGCAGCGCAAGGCAACGAAATTGTCGTTACCGCCACCAAGCGGGATCAGACGCTGCAAGACGTGCCTTTTTCCATCAACGCGCAAACCGCTGCGGATATCCAGAAATCGGGTGCCGTCACGCTGGAGGATGTGTCGCGCAACGTTGCCGGGCTTTCGGTGCAAAACCTCGGGCCCGGCCAGAGCCAGGTATCCGTACGCGGGGTTTCGGCAGGCCAGGTGGTGCGCGATCAGCCCGGTGTGAAGGAACAGGTGGGCGTCTATCTGGACGAAAGCGTGATTTCGCTGTCGCTGTTCACACCCGACCTCGATCTGTTCGATCTTAACCGCATCGAAACCCTGCGCGGGCCGCAAGGGACGCTGTTCGGTTCCGGATCGGTCGGCGGCACCATCCGCTACATCACCAACCAGCCGCGCCTGGGCGCGGTCGAAGGGGTGGTCGAAGGAAATCTGAACCTGGTCGATGGCGACGATATCGGCGGCCATCTGAAGGGCGCAATCAATCTGCCGCTGGGCGATAACGCTGCGGCGCGCGCGGTCGGCTATTTCACCCGCTATGGCGGTTTCGTCAACGCGATCGGCCCGGCCGGCGGGGAAGATGTCAACAGCGGGGAACGCTATGGCGGGCGTCTGGCGCTGACGTTCCAACCCACGGACAGCTTCAGCATCACCCCGCGGATCGTCTATCAGAAGATCACTGCCGACGGTTTCAACCGGCAGGAAGAATACAGTCTGTTCGCGAACCAGTTCACCACTACCCGGCCTCAGGTCGATTTCAACGAACGCGAACAGTACCTGTTGCTGCGCGAAGCGTTCGAAGACGAGACGATGATCGCGGACGCGACCATCAAGCTGGGTCTTGGCGCGGTGGAATTGACTTCGGTCACATCCTATATTGATCGCAGCATTCTGGTCAGCCGGGATGCGAGCGCGCTGAGCGGGTCGGTATCGGTCGATCTGGGGTACCCCGATGCCGCGGTGCTGCTGCCTTCCAATCTGCGCGATACCACCCAGCTGGAAACCTTCACCCAGGAATTGCGCCTGGCATCGGACGGTGCCGGACGGCTCCAGTGGGTCATCGGCGGTTTCTTTTCAAAAATTGACCGTGTGTATGAACAACGTCTGCCCACACCGGGTTATGACGCGTTTACCGATGCGGTGCTGGGTGCAGGTACTTCGGCCGCAGTGGCCAATGGTTTTCCGGCGGATTCGCCGTTCAACTCCGACCTTCCCTATGACATTGAACAATTCGCCGTGTTTGGCGAGGCGACCTATGATTTGACCGACAAGCTGAGCGTGACAGCGGGCGGGCGCTATTATGATTTCAACGAAGAACGCACCATCACCACCGGCGGCCTGTTCGCCAATGGTGATACCGGCGTGGTTGACCGCACATCGTCCAGCGGGTTCACACCGCGGCTGCTGGCCAGTTACGACCTGAGCGATAATGTGACGGTCAATGCTCAGGCATCCAAGGGTTTCCGGCTTGGCGGTGTCAACGATCCGCTCAACACGCCGCTGTGCAATGCTCAGGATCTTGCGCTGTTCGGGGGCTTCCAGAATTATGAGGATGAAACGCTGTGGAATTATGAACTCGGCGTCAAGACGCAGGGCCGCGGCTTCACCTTCAACGCCGGTGCTTTCTATAATGACATCAGCAATCTGCAGGTGACGCTGGACGCGGGCAGCTGTTCCAGCCGCATCGTGTTCAACGTGGAAAAGGCGCATAGCGCCGGGGTCGAATTCGAACTCGGCCTGAACCCGGTTCCGGGGCTCGACCTGTCCCTGTCGGGCAGTCTGATCGAGGCGGAATTCGACACCACCCTGCCCGGCGCGCTGACGGCGGCCACGGGGATTCGCGATGGTAACCGTCTGCCATCGGTGCCGAAATTCCAGCTTTCGGCGTCGGGCAGTTATGAATGGCCGATTGGCGATGGCACCGATGCCTATGTTGCGGCATCGGTCCAGCACGTCGGCAGCCGTTTCACCCAACCCGCCGATCAGGAAGGCAACCCGCGTACATTCGTCCACGGTCTGCCGTTTGGCGGGGCACCGGCGGGGTCTTCGACAACGGTCGACCTGTTGCTGCCCAGCTATCAGCTGGTCAATCTGAGCGCGGGGATCGATTTCGACAACGGCCTGTCCTTCGTTGCCTATGTCAACAATGTGTTCGATGAAAATGCACTGCTGTCATTCGACCGCGAACGGGGCGGGCGCGCCCGTCTTGGCTATAATATCGGCCAACCCAGAACCTACGGCCTGACCGCGCGCAAGACATTCTGACCGCCGGCTAACTTCAAATCATGAAACACCGCCTCCCGCATTGGGGGGCGGTGTTTTCATATCGGCCGATAGGGCGTTTGACTTGGGGAATTCCTGGGGCATGAATTCCTCGGGCATGGAATTACGGGGGCAGTAATACTAAACTGCACCCACTCCCCCGCCATCCGAAGTATTTTCCTACACCCATGCGGCCTGTTATCGCTGCCCCGCGAATTGCGGGCTCTTTGACATGTGAAGACGGGACTTGCTGCAGGCATGGCTTGCCTTGGCCGCGCATGGCGCCCGCCGGTGCCTCCCAGCGCGGTGTAGGAAATTTTCGCATAGCGCGGCGTTACAGGATTTTAATTTTCTTCAGGGGCGAATTTGTCACCCTGCACCCCTCAAACCCGCAGGAATGCGCGCTTTCTGGCGGCGGACAGCAAATGTTGGATGTGTCACTTGTGTAACCCTCGGCGCGCTGTACTCCTGCCGGTTGGCTGCGGAATATAGGAGCGAATAAATGCAGTCGAATTCGGAACATATGCTGCTCCCGCTGCTTGGTTAAGCATTACCAACAGCATCACAGGAGAAGCACATGTCCATTGCAAAAGTAACCGAAGTCATTTCCTCGTCCACCATCGGGATCGAAGATGCGGTGAAGTCCGGCGTGGCGCGGGCTTCCAAAACGATCAACAACATCCAGCGCGTCTGGGTCAGCGACATCAAATGTTCGGTGGATGGTGACGCGATCACCGAATGGCGCTGCACGTTGAAGATCACCTTCGTGCTCAACGACTGATTTCTGCCCGGGCGATTGGGGCTTAGACCCCACCCCGCCCAACCAGTTTGCGCACCATTTCCCGCACCTCGGCAGGCGTATCGCCGCTGACGACGCGCCCGCTTTTTCGCGGCTGACGAACCATGCGGATTGCCGTCTGCATCGATTGCTGTTATAACGCCTGTATGAACAAGACACTCAAGATCACCAAGATTGGCAATTCTGCCGGAATTATCCTGCCGAAGGAAGTGCTGGCCCGGCTGCGGGTCGGGCCGGGGGATGCGTTGTATCTGACCGAAGCGCCCGATGGGGTTCGGATGACGGCGGTCGATCCCGATTTTGCGGCGAAGATGGACGTGGCCGAGGACATCATGCGCGAAGACCGCGATATCCTGCGCGAATTGGCCCGATGAGCTTGCAGTAATGGTCGATCGTATGGAGCCGGAGTGGCTCTCCCTCGACCTTGCGCTGGCGGTACATGACCGCCAGTTGGCCGAACATGGTGGCCCGAGCGGCGTGCGCGATCGGGGGGCGCTGGAAAGTGCCCTCGCGCGGCCGGTGAACCGGTGGAATTACGGCGAGGATGATTTTTGCGCGCTGGCGGCTGCCTATGCGTTCGGCATTGCGCGCAACCATCCCTTTACCGATGGCAACAAGCGCACGGCTTGGGTCTTTGCGCGGCTTTTCCTGCGGGTGAACGGACAGACCCTGTCCTTTGCAGCCAGGGATGCCGTGGAAATGGTCCTAAGCCTCGCCGCGGACGAACTGTCCGAGGATGAAGTGGCCGCCTGGTTTCGGGACCGTCTGGCTTCGCAATAAACCGCACGTCCGCGGCGATTTGCGCAAGGCGGTAAAGGGGCGTAACCAAGGCATGAGGTCGCGTTTGGAGGGAGCGTAATCATGCTTGGCAAATACACTTATCTGCAAGCCGCGCTGTTCGTGTTTGGCGCAATTTTCTGTCTGATCTATCCACTGGCGCTGATCTGGCCATCGGGCTGGGCATGGCATGAAGGCGCGCCGTATACATCGCAATATTACATGATGATCGTGGGGGTCTATTTCACGCTGGGGGTATTCCTGATCCGCGCGGCGCGCGACCCGGCGGCGAACCATTCGCTGATCCAGTTCACCATCTGGTCGAGCGTGGTCCATGCCGGTATCATGGCGGTGCAGGCGGCAGCGGATCCCATGCATGGCGGCCATCTGCTGGGCGATGTCCCCGCGCTGTTGCTGGTTGCGGCAGTGCTGGGCCTGTTGATGCGCGGTTCGGCTGCGAAGGCGGCGACCGCGTGATGCCAATACGCTAGACCATCTTGCCGTGGGGGCATTGCGGCGATATTCGGGCTTCGAAATGGAACCTGTGAATATGGCTGATCTCTACCTCAAGAACCTCGAATCGGAACGCAAGAGCTTGTGGGCGACCTGCCGCCTGAAGGGATTGGCCAAGGACACGCCAGAGCGGCAGCGGATTTTGCAGATCGACGCTCAGATTGCCGAACACAAGGCCAGGAAACCCGGCTGATCCCCGGATATGCCCTAACCCAATTTTGCGAGCAGCATTCTAGCGGCTTCTTCCGATGATGCCGGGTTCTGGCCGGTGATCAGCAGGCCGTCTTCCAGCACATAGGATGCCCAATCCTCGCCCTTGGAATATATCCCGCCCTTTTCGGCCAGCATGTCTTCCAGCAGGAAGGGGACCACATCGGTCAGGCCGGAAGCTTCTTCCTCGCTGTTGGAAAAACCTGTGACCTTCTTGCCTTTGACCAGAGGCGCGCCGTCCGGTCCTTTGACGTGGCGCAACACGGCAGGTGCGTGGCACACTGCGGCAATTGGTTTGCCATCGGCAATGGCGGCTTCGATCAATGCGATGGAAGTCTTGCTTTCCGCCAGATCCCACATCGGGCCATGGCCGCCGGGATAGAATATTGCGTCGAACCGGCTGGGGGTAACTTCGGACAGTTTGTGCGTGGTTGCCAACGCCTTCTGGCTGTCGGTGTCATCCTTGAAGCGCTTGGTGGCGTCCGTCTGGGCATCGGGGGCATCGCTCTTGGGATCAAGCGGCGGCTGGCCCCCGGCGGGCGAGGCGAGGGTAACCTCGGCCCCGGCATCCTTGAAAACATAATAGGGTGCAGCGAATTCCTCGAGCCAGAATCCGGTCTTCTCGCCAGTGTCGCCCAGTTCGTCGTGCGACGTCAGGATCATCAGGATTTTCATGAATTTGTCCTTGTATTTTTCAGTAATTTAATAAGCGGTATAGCAAGACAATGCGCCGCGTCGGCGGCTGTTCCGCCCTAATGTTCAGCCGCGTGCCAGCCGCACCAATATCTGGTCGAGGGATTGCAGGAATTGCGAGCGGTCGGATTTGCTGAACGGTGCCGGTCCGCCCGACACATCGCTTAACCCCGCCCGCAGATCTGCCATGATTGCGCGGGTTGCGATGGCCGATCCGATCGAGGCGGCGGTGAAGGGCTTGCCAGTCGGGGCCAGAACCCGGGCGCCAACCTTGATCGCGCGGTCCGCCAGGAGGATATCCGAAGTGATGACAACGCAGCGCGCATCCGATTGTTCGGCGATCCAGTCATCCGCTGCATCGAAGCTGCCGGATACGACCACGCGGTGCACCCACGCGCTCACAGGCACGCGGAACGGGCTGTTGCTGACGATGTAGACGGAAACCTTGTGGCGCGCCGCCACGCGGTAAATCTCGTCTTTGACCGGGCACGCATCGGCATCAACCAGGATGCGGATCGCTGAATCGGGCGCCTGCGGATGGGACATCATTTGTACAACCACATACCCCCGGACAACAGGACCATCAATGATGCAATCGCCCGCTGGATCAACATTGCATCATTATTGCGGTGCGCGGGCAGTTTGGCCAATTTGGGTTGGCACGCGGGCCACCCGGCCCATCAACCGTTCTTCATGTTTTCCAGGCCCCGCACACTGCCAGCCTTCAGCGAAGGTTCCGAAGCATTGGTTTTTTTCTTTTCCGCCTTGGGTTTGCGGACTTCCTTGTTCGATTTCTTCTGGCTTTTGGCCATGATGTTTCCAGTTGGGGCGGAATGCCCCTGCAGGCAGGTTACACTTGATTGCGGGGAACCGCGGCATGAATTCGTGTGTATTGCTTCCCGGCCTCAAATCTCACTGTTGTCTGGCCGCCGCGGCCGGGGCATGATGCAGGCATGACGACTCACCGCCCGCTTTGCCGCGCCGCCGCCGGCCTTTTGCTGATTGTTCTGGCCGCGTGTCAGGGCGGAACGGAGCCGGACCAGGTGCCCCGGTTCGACGGCATCGGGGCGGGGGAGGTCATTCGCTTCACCGGGACCGAGCCCTTCTGGGGCGGGCAGGTAGAGGGCAGCATGCTGACCTATACCACCCCTGAAAATATCGATGGGGAGGTGATTACGGTGACGCGCTTTGCCGGCAATCACGGCCTTGGCCTATCCGGCACATTGGGTGAAGCGGCCTTCGATATGACCGTGACGCCCGGTGCATGCAGCGACGGGATGTCCGACCGGGTCTATCCGTTGACCGTCACCCTCAGCGTTGGAGGAGAGGTCCGCGAAGGCTGCGGCTGGACCGATAGCCAGCCGTTTTCCGGACCTCAGGCTCCGTAACAAATTCGCCCTTGAAGGCGGGATGATTGCCGCAGGCTGGCCCGTGCCGCAAATAATGGGGTCGCGCATGGGGCCGGTTTCTTCCTACCGCACCAGCGCGTCGCCTCGTCCGGATGACGCATGTTTGTCGGAACTTTCTCGCCCCTGCATCCATTGTAGCGGCGAGAACGTATCTGCTGTGGCAGTGCGTAAATCCGTGCATCTGCATAGTCTGATTTGACAATAAATAGGGATAAACCATGAAGAATTTTTCATTGATGCTCGCATCAGTCGCCGCTCTCTCGCTTGCTGCCTGTGGGCAGGAACCAGCTGAAACCGATACCATGGCAGATGAAACAGCGATGGCGGATGACATGGCGGCCGCACCTGGCACCATCGTCGATGTTGCATCCGGCAACACCGACTTTTCTACCCTGGTCACTGCGGTAACTGCCGCTGATCTTGGCACGACGCTGGCTGGCCCAGGGCCGTTCACCGTTTTCGCGCCGACCGACGCAGCCTTCAACAAGCTGCCTGAAGGCGCATTGGCCGATCTGACGAAGCCGGAAAACAAGGAAACCCTGGCCGGCATCCTGACCTATCATGTGGTGTCGGGCAATGTGAGTGCAGCGGCGCTGACCAAGATGATTTCCGACAATGGCGGAACCGCCGAACTGACCACGGTCAATGGCGCGATGCTGACCGCAAAGGTCGATGGCGGCAATGTGGTGTTGACCGACGCGGCCGGCAATACCGCGATAGTAACCGCGACCGACGTCCCGGCATCGAACGGCGTGATCCACGTGATCGACACGGTCGTAATGCCAAGCTGATCGGCGATTTACATTGAATAATCGGGCGGGGCTGCTTCCGGGCGGCCCCGCCCTTTTTATTGCGGGCTATCCCCGCTTCTTGACGAATTCGGCGCGCAATACCAAGCCCTTGATGCCGGGGTATTTGCAGTCGATTTCCTGCGCATCGCCGGTGAGCCGGATCGATTTGATCAAGGTGCCCTGCTTCAGCGTCTGGCCGGCGCCCTTGACGGTCAAATCCTTGATCAGCGTTACTTGATCGCCGTCCGCCAGAATATCCCCGACCGCATCGCGCACCTCAGGCTGGGCTGAACTGTCCGCCGCCGACGCGTCCGCAAGTTCGCTGGCAGGCATCCATTCGCCGCTCGCCTCGTCATAGACATAATCTTCGTCGCCAGTGGCCGGGTCTGTCATTTTCTATCCGCCTGTTCGGGAAGGGAAAAGCCAGCCGCCGCAGCTTCGGCGATGACTTCCCTGGCTGTCTGCATGGGCGTATCCTGCGCAAAATCATAGAAGGCCGGTTTTTCGTCCACGAAAATTTGCTTCGTCATGCTCACGGTCTCGCCGAAGTCGAACAGGCCGGCGCAAAAGCTGTAATGATCCGCCGGTAGGAACCGGTAGTACAGATTACTGCCGCAGACCTGGCAGAATCCCCGCTCTGCCCATTCGGATGAACGATGGGCCGTGACCTTGTCTTGGCCGGCAATGTCAAACGATGCCGCGCTGACGCCCATGAACGGCGCGCCGCCCCATTGGCGGCACATGCTGCAGTGGCATACCTCCACCTGCGGCCGGACTTCGGCCAATTCTATACGGACCGCGCCGCACAGGCAGCGACCGGTGGCGGAGGGGATTGCCGTTTCGAGGTCGTCCATTGTCCATTCCTTCTGCACCGCAAACGTTGCAAGGACCTAGCATACGACCGCAGGCCAGATGGTTCAAATGCCCGATTGCTTTTAGAATTATGTTTTTCTGACCTTATGTGTTATACCCTCTGGGCTGACGTCGAAAACACGACGGACTTCGACGATACCGGCCATCTGGAAACATATGGCCAACAGCGACGACTTCCTCTTTCGAAACGACCTAAAGCACTTCCGCGTTGCAATTCTGCGCGCGGGAACACTCCGTTTCTCGAAGGGAAACAACTATGCCTACCGGAACAGTCAAGTTCTTCAATACCGACAAGGGCTTCGGCTTTATCCAGCCAGAAGACGGCGGCGATGACGCCTTCGTCCATATTACTGCTGTGCACGCTGCAGGAATGCAGACGCTCGATAAAGAACAACGCGTAAATTACGAGCTGGAAACCGGCCGTAACGGAAAGACCTCTGCGGTCAATCTGACAAACGCCTGATCGGATTCAGTCGGAGCCGGGGGCGGTGGCATAGCGCCGCTGCCCCCGGTTTCACACCGACTATCCCAAACCTTCAACTTCCCGGGAAGTACCGAATGAGCCAGTCCTTCGAATTTTACCAGGAACGCGCTGAAGCTGCCGCCAAGGAAGCCAAGGCTGCCACACTTGCCAATGTGCGCGAACGTGCGCTTCGATCCGAATCCGCCTGGCGCGAAATGGCTGATCGTGCCCGCGAAACCGATCGCGAACGCAAGATCGCCGACAAGGCACGTGCCGAACGGCGTGAAACCGAAGCGCTTGCTGCCCAGCAGCGCGCCACCACCGCAGCCGCTATCGAAGCGACCGAACCCGCCGAATAATTCCTTTTGCCGGAACTATTGTTCCGTTTCCGGCTCCGGCTTTTGCACGGTGATCCCCAACTGGCGCAATTCCTTGCCCATCCGGCCCGTCAGCCATAGCCACCACATCCGAAAATCTGCCACCAGCGACCATAGCGGATAGGTGAAGGTCGCCGGACGGTTCTTCTCGACCGCGAAATGCGCGGCCCAGGCGAAGAAATATCCCGCAAGCGGCATTGCCGCAAACCACCAGTACCTGCCACTGAACAGCGCATAGGCTGCGATCGCCACCACCAGCGTCGTGCCGATGTAATGCAGCGCCCGGGTGCGGGGCTTGCTGTGTTCCTGCAGATAGAACGGCCAGAATTCGGCGAAGGTGGTATATTTCCTGGTCATGACATCCCTTTTCCAGGCCAGACCTGGCGATATTAAAACAACCCCGGAACTTCGCGCTGCGCCGGGGTGGGAAGTTCTGGCTGAAGCAAGACCCGCGCGGGAGCGACTGCCTGCGTACCTTGAACGCCCGGCGTTCCGGCAATCGGCGTGCAGGCGCGCCCGGCAAGGAAATCGAGCGCAACGGCAATCGAAGCCTCTGCCGGATCGCCCAGTTGCACAGTGATATCATCATTCGCGCGGCAGGTGTTCGGCACCACGGATGCCAAACCGGTAAAATAATCGCCCTGCCGGTTGGCATTTTCGGTCTTGAAGGTGACGGCGCGCAATCGGTCGTCGCAGGCTGTCAGGTCGAAACCGGATTGTCCCACCGGCTTGCCGAAAGTGTTGGCCCCGACCAGCGCCATATTGTTGTTCAGATAGGGAATGAAGGCATTGGTCACCAATTCGCTGGCCGACGCTGTTCCGCCGCGCCCGATAAAGGCGATTTTCGTTGCTGCGATTGATTGTGGCTGCGAACCGAACAGGTCTGTCGCATTGCGCGAAGATTTTGACGCGCGCCAGGTGGTAAAGCTGAACACCTGACCGACATTGGCCCCGCCCAGCAAATCGCCCATCAATTCCGCTATGCTCACCAGACCACCGCCATTATAGCGGAAATCGACAATCACTTCGGTGATGCCCTGCGCGCGGAAATTGGCAAAGGCTGCTCTCAGATCTGGATCTGCGGTGTTGATGAAGGTCCGCAGGTTAAGATAGCCAACCAGCTTGCCGCCATCGTTGATGGTTTTCGCGCCGTAGCGATTGGACACCGGATCGAGTTCGAAATCCGCTTTCGCAACGCTTATCTGGCGGGTGGCCCCGCTCGTCTCCCGAATACTGAATACGCGGGTCAGGCCGGCAGTCGAAGGCCCCAGTGCATCGATCACGGCCTGCGGCCCGCCCGATGCCATCAGGGACGATATGGTCTGAAGGCTTGAAGCACTGGTGCCGACGGACAGCAATTCCACTCCGCGGTCGAAACCGGCAGGCAAGCCTGGCGCGCCTTCGAATGCCTCGATCACGAACACCCGGTTGGCCGAAGTGTCATACCCCAGTCGGATGCCGAAACCCGCGCTGGAACCCGATGCGAAAAACGCGTTTTCTTCAGCGATGGAGGTGATGTAGGTGAAGAACCGGTCCTTGGAATTGGCCCGTGCGGGCGCGACCAGAGCATCGATATAGCCTTGCACATCGGAGAAATTGGCCGGGTTGACGCTGGTG
>JAGXGU010000013.1 GCA_024636575.1 Altererythrobacter sp. | reverse complement strand
CTGCGAACATCCTGGCTGACCACCGCGCGGACAAAACCCGGCACATCGGTTTCGATCGCGGTTTCGAGGATCGCCGGGATCAGTGTGCCCTGGGTCACGGTGGTCTGCGGATTACTCATCGCAGTGGCTTGCGCTGTTGCGCCGCCCACCCCGCCAATTCGGTTGGCGAAATCATTGGCCAATCCGCCTCCCGTTGCACCGCCCGGCGCGTTCGCCCCGGGTGCTGGCGCAGTGACCAGGGGCACGGGCAGGCCGCTGGCATCGAACACTACGGTCGGACTGGCGTAGGGATTGGCCGCTACACCCGGGTTGGCCATGGGCTGGTTGGCATAGACCGGCGCGGGCGCAGGGTCGGGCTGCGGCATGATCTGTTGTTGCGGGGCGATTTCTGCGGTTGGTGCATTCGGCTGCGCAGCTGGCGGCGCGGGGACGATTTGCGGATTACCGACGCTTTGTGGTTCGGCGATCCTTGCAGTATTCATGCTCCACAGAGTGACCGCGCCGATCAATCCGACAATCGCCACCCCGGCGGCAAGACCCAGCCCGTCGGACTTGTTCTTGCGCTGGGTTACTGCAGGAAAGGCATTCCGGCTGGCAAGATCGATTACATCCGCCGATTCCTGTTCGCGCGGATCGATATCATTGGCGGCATCATTCCTGGCGCTGCGGGCCAGATTGCTGGAAGCTAGGCGCATGGTTACGATCCTTTCGCTTGGGCGAAGACATTTGCCGCGGCGGTGGACGGCGATGTCACCACCGGGCGCGGCGGGCCTTCATTGACCAGCGTGGCCAGATTATCACCAGAACGCAGGACGATTTCTGCCGGAACGCCGTCAACCACGATTACATTTCCGCGCACGGTGAAATTTACCGGGCCTTCGGTGCCCTCGTGATCCTTGATCAATATTGCCGGAACCGGCTGGCCATCCGGCCACGTCAGGAATGTGGCATTACCATCATCATAGGTTCGGGAGGGTAGCAGATTGCGGTCGCCCTTCCTGGCCCATTCGAAATTGAGCTGCGCTGGGTCGACCACCGCATAAGGATCGGTGGCAGCGGCCATTTCCGCTGCATTGGCCGAGCCTGCCAGCACCGGCTGTTCCTGCTCGGGCTCTGGCGGATAGTTGAAGCGCAGCACGTAAATGGGCTGCGCTTTGGGGCTGGCGATCAGATCGAACAGATAGGTCCGCCGATCGGTCACCACCGTCATATTGGTGCGGGCGGCGGGCGATAATGGTTTGATGAACAGCAGGTTGGCACGCTTGTTGGGGGTTACCTGCCAAGCCTCGGAATCGCCGATGGCGACGTTCTCGATCCGCTCATCCTCGGCAAAGGCGATGGTGGCCTGAACTTTCGTCCGGCCATCAATCCGCACGACCTTTGCGGGATCGTACAGCCGCTCCACCAGCCGCGCATCCTGTGCAATGGCAGGGGCAGCCAGCAGATTTGCACCCACCAAAAGGTGCAAGGCAAGCGCAGGGATCAGCGCGCGGGTCATTTGAACTTCTCCGTCATGGGATTGCTTCCGGTTTTGTCGCCAGCAGGTTTTGTACCGGGTGATTTGAACCGGTTGCCAATTCCGCGGGTACGCGAAGGATTGGCAGTAAGGGTCTGAACCTGGCCGGAACCGCCCGTATGGTTGATGCTTCGTGTTTCGCGCTGCGCAGCCGGGGCCAGACCGGTGCCGGGATCATTGGCCGGGGCGCTAGTCGTCACGGCGGAAATCGGAATTTGCCGTGCTGGGGACGGAACACTGCCGCTGGCCGCCAGCCCCTGTGCTGCCGCGCCGCTTGTTTGCGGGATGGTATAGACGGTCTGGGTCGTCCTATCGGCAGCTTCGCTGGGAACGATGCCAAACACCCGCCAGCCCGAAACCATTGTCGCGGAAACCTTCAGCACCATGATCATCAGCGCGACATGCACCGCGCCGATCATGAAGAATGCCATCGCCGGTCGCGCGGCAACCTCGCCGGGGGTCAGCGCGAGCGAGGACAGCACCGGCACCGCCAGTTCCAGCATTACACTGCCGCCGAGCACGGCGAACAGCGGCGTCAGCGCCAGCATCACCACGCCCTTGAGCCAGCCGGTGAACAACCCGCGCGTGCCATTGAACAAGGCCATGACCACGAATATCGGGCCCAAGGCGACGAGTACCGCCAGCCCGATCCGCGCGGTTACCAGCACCCCGACGGTGCCAAGCAGCAGCAGCATTGCGCCCAGCCACAGCATCCCCTCAGGCGAGAAGGCGGACACATCGGGGGTCTGGCCGCCC
This sequence comes from Altererythrobacter sp., assembly GCA_024636575.1. GTDB lineage: Bacteria > Pseudomonadota > Alphaproteobacteria > Sphingomonadales > Sphingomonadaceae > Allopontixanthobacter. The sequence continues at coordinate 9,280 of JAGXGU010000013.1, read as the reverse complement.
TGCCCGCCGGCCTGTGTCCTGGTCGCTTCCTCGATGGCGGTGAACACGACATCGATCTTGCCCGCAAAAGTGGTTGTGGCGGAACCTGCATCGCCGGTCAGGGCAGAGGCGAGATAATCGGGCGCGCCGATCGCAAGGTTCCACACCACCGCCTGATAGGCAATCCAGCTGGTCGCGAAGGTCAGCACCAGACCCAGCGTGATCATCCGCGGGACCAGCGACCGGACACTCAGATTGGTCCTGCCAAGCATCAGGCCGATCGCGAACAGCGCGATGAACAGCGCCAGCAGAATTGTCAGCACCGGCCCCAGCGCCCCGCCGGGCGCGAACAGCCGCCCGAAGGCCTCGCCAGTCATTTCGCCAGCGACGCAATCCACGCCCTGCAGCGCGGCAGCTACGCCATTGCCGACCGCACCTGCGGCATCCTGGCAGTTGACGCTCATTCGGCAGCCTGCTGCATCGGCAATTCGCCGGTGTCGGACGAAGCACTGCCAGTCGCCGGCATGTCCAGATCATCCTCTGCTACGCTCTCACCCGGCCAGGCATGACCCGTCAGCGCGGGATACCAATCCGCCGGATTATCCCCCACCGCAGCGCGCAGCAGGTCGAGCCGCCGGACGGAGCTTTCGCGGCCGGAAAGGATGGTCAGCACTTCGGGTGCATTCGACATATCCAGCCGCACCACCACCGATGCATCGGGCTGGCGCACCAGGAAGCAGCGGCTGTGCGCCGGCAGGGTGCGGATCAGCGCCAACTCGTGATCGGTCAGGCCGAAACCGTCGCAATAATCCTCTGGCCGGGCGCGGGAATTGGGCATGAAGATCATCGTTGCGGTCTGTTCCACCAGCGCGGTGGAAATGCGGCTTTCCAGCGCATCGCGGGCGCTCTGGGTGGCAAATCCCACCAGCGCGTTGCGTTTGCGCAGCGTCTTGAGCCAGTCCCGTATGCGCGCGGCGAACACCTCGTCGTCCAGCGCTTTCCAGCCTTCGTCGATCAGGATCATGGTCGGGTGCCCGTCCAGCCGTTCTTCGATCCGGTGGAACAGATACATCATGGTGGGCGTGCGCAACCTCGGATTTTCGAGCAGCGCAGTCATGTCGAAGCCGAGCACCCGGTTGGTCAGGTCAAGCCGGTCTTCCGCATTGTCGAACAGCCAGTTGTTCTCGCCCTCCATGATCCAGGCAGACAGGCGGTCGGACAGATCGCCCGGCTGCGGGCGGCGCGCGCCGGACAGCAGTTCCTTGAAATGGCGCAGGCGGCGCAGCGAGGGATCGTTGCCATAGGTGGCATCGACAGCCTGCGCGATGGTTGCCAGTTCCTCCGGCCCCTCCGCTTTCAGCAACACGCCGAGCCAATCGCGCAGGAACGCTCGGTTTGCGGCAGTATCGGGCAGGGACAGCGGGTTGAACCCGGTCGGTTCGCCCGCGCTGATCCGGTCATAGCGCCCGCCAATCCCGCGGACGAATAATTCCGCGCCGCGATCCTTGTCGAACAGGATGGTGCGCGGCTTGAATTACTGGGCCTGTGCCGCCAGGAAATTCATCACCACGGTCTTGCCCGAACCGGACGGTCCGATGACCGAGAAATTACCCAGGTCGCCGTGGTGGAAATTGAAGAAGAACGGCGTCGCGCTGGTGGTTTGCAGCAGGGTTACCGCGTCCCCCCAATGGTTGCCGCTCGCCTGCCCCAGGGCGAAACCGTGGAGCGATCCGAAACTGGCCATATTGGCGCTCGAAATCATCGCGCGGCGGACGATATAATGTTCGTTGCCCGGGAACTGCGCCCAGAACGCCGGCTCGAGATTGGTGTCCTCGCGCACTACGATCGCGCCGGTATCGGCCAGCGCAGCGGCGCAGGCAGCGGTGGCATCGTCGAGCTGGGCAAGATCGGGCGCACGGACCTGGACCGACAGGTGGTGATCGCCAAATCCCACCGCGCCATTGCCCAGCGCATCGCGCGCGGACAGCATATCGGCGTGCTCGGCAGCGGCGTCCTCGTCCACGGAACGCAGCCGCCGGATCGCCAGATCCATCCGCTCGCGCGCGGTCTGGCGTTCGGAGGGGGCGTAGCTTTCGCTGACAATCATTTCGTAGGGTAGCCGCAGCAGCCCGTCCATCAGCCCCGGCGATGTCGCGTCCGGGTAATCCTTCAGGCTGAGCATGGCGGAAAAATCGGGTGCGCCGCTGCCGCGCAATTCCATCGCGTCCAGCCCGAAACTGGCGCGGCGATAGGGCAGCATCTGGCCGATATCGACCTCGTCCGCCGGGCGGCGCACGGGCCGCATTTCGCCATTATACAGCGCGCTCAGCAGTTCGAGAATTTCGTTGTTAGTCCGGTCGGTCGAGCCGGTATAATCACCCAGCAATTGCGCATTATACGCACCGAGCGAGGCGATCATTCCGGTCGCGGCGGCTTTCAGGCTGCGGATATCCTTAGGGTCGGCCTCGATCTCGGTCTTGGCCCCAGAACGAGTGGCGCGGTTCCACATTTTCGCCAGCCGCTCGGCCAGGCCGGCCTTGCCGCGGGCAGGACGGCGGATCAGGGTGATGAACTGGTCGTTGATGAACAGCGATCCGCTGCCCAGCCGCTGTTTCCACCGTGCATCGATATGGGCGGACAAGGCATCATCAAATTCTGCTTCCAGATCGATCTCGACCCGGCGGCGGATCACATGATGATACATCACGAAGCGGGCATCCAGCACGCTGCGCAGCATGACTTCGCGCGTTGCCGCATGGGCATTCAGCGCGGCGCTGTCTTCCGTTTCGAACAACAGGCCCGGCACCTGGATCGCAGTCATCACCGATCCATCGCGCAGCAGCATCGTGTGCTGGTCAATCAGACGGGCATAGGGCAGCCGGTCGCCTGCGCGGGCTTCCTTGGCGCTCCAGCCAGCGGCTCCGATCCACTTGCTCATACTAAACCGGCCCTCCCCAGGCCAAAACTCCCTCGGTGGTCAGGCAGCATAGCTGTTGCAGCCCCAACGTTTCCAGTTCTTCACCCGGGGACACCGGCTGACCTTGGTCAGCCACAAATCGAACACGCGTGGTTCGCGCAGACAGGCGAAATAGCCGATCACGTGCAGTATGATCGGCACCGGCAGGATCCAGAAACTCTTGAAGATCAGGAAAGCTTCCCCGGTCACCAGCATATTGATGATGAAGAAGTTCAGCGTGACCCCGGCAAACATCTGCGGCCGGGTCAACGCGCGGTGAACGGGATGGCGGACGAGTTCCATGTTACATCAACCCCCGGCTGCGCCCTGAATTCCGGCAACGATGGTCCCGGCGCCAAACAGGATGAAAATGCCGATCACTACCGTGGCGCCAAAACGCCAGTTCATCCTGCCGGTCAGCATCATGAAGCCGACAGCAGCCACCGCCATCACCGCAACCGCCGTGGCGACATTGCCCAGCAGGGTCCCCTGCAACCAGCCAAGCGCGGCAACAATCGGGCCGGACCCCTGCGGATCGGCGGATTGCGCCATCACGGCAGACGGGCTCAACGCAAGAACAATCGCTGCAAGACGGGAAAACACATGCATTTACTCAATACTCCGGGAGTGATTGGATAGCCGGCCGATCACCGACACGACATAATTCTGGGTTTCACGAATGCGCGGAATGCCATTGGCGCGGATCACGCGGCCCGGCCCGGCGTTATAGGCCGCCAGCGCTTTTTCCAGATCGCCATCGAACCGGTCGAGCTGCTGACGCAGATAGCGCGCGCCGCCTTCCAGATTGGCGAAGGGATCATCGGGATCGACACCCATTTCCCGCGCCGTACCCGGCATCAATTGTGCCAGCCCGCGCGCACCAACGGGCGACAGGGCGTTGGGCTGCCAGCGGCTTTCCTGCCAAACCAGCGCCTCTATCAATGTCGGGCTGAGATCGAAGCGGGCCGCCAGTTCATGGACCTTGGCGGCATATCGCGGGGGAATGTTGACGCCGTGCATCGCCGGATGGGCAATTGCCCCGGCCGGGACCGGATAATCCGCCCCCAGCTCCACCGGCAAAGCCGACGGAATGCCGGTTTCCGACACAGACGCAGCCGTATGCGGCCCCGCAATCCAGCGGGCACCTTCGTCGCCTATTTCCAACACATCTGCATTGGCGGGCGCAGTCAACACAGCCATGCCTGCAAAAATCGCAAACCGGACCGAGCCTAAAAGAATCATAAAATGCTCCGTTAGGGCCACATGCGTACACTACATGACAAGTCGGTGACAGCAAGATGCGCGGGTTCGTGTTTTGGAGGGGGAATCCGGCCCGGATGAATGGCTGCGGCCCCCAACGAAACGGCCCGTCCGGGGCATTCCCGAACGAGCCGTCCTGAATCTGTCAGAATAAATATATTCGGGTCAATTGCCGCTGACCCCGCCGTGATCAAGCCGCCTCAGCGTGACGCGACTCGTCCGTTGGTGCGGAATTCGCCGCGATCCAGCATCGCCAGCGCGCGGCGCGCCAGAACGCGCGAATCCACCCAGTCACCCTCAGCCGTTTCCAATCGGATGCGATCTTCAAGCCGGGCGGCGGCGGTGAACATCTCCCGTGCCTGAAAGTCTTTGCCCTGCCGTGCGTGGGCAATGCCCAGATTGATCAGCCGCGCCGGATCATCATTTTCCAGCTCTTCATTTTGTTCGATCCGTTTGATCGCAGCGGAATTGTTGCCTTCCGACAATTCTTCAAACGCCACATCGACCGGTTTGACAGTCGAGGCATCGGCCTGCTGCGAAACCTGGACCGGAGCCTGCATCAACAGCGCCAACGCCAATGTTGTTCCTATTGCCATCATCCATCTCCTCTTGAATTTATAGCGGGATAATGTGCCTTCGGACCCCCGACTGCAACAAAAATGAAATAATGTCATCGATCTGTAATATTTGTAATTGGCCTGTTTGAGCAATCATGACAGTATCGTCATATTGCAGTCATAATTCAGTTGCTTACGCAAAACCGAAACCTTGCAAACAAACTGTCACTTACCGTCCCTAGCCGGTGATTCGCGGCATCAAGTCGCATTCCTGATTCTCGGTTTTATTGAGGGGCCCGCTGCTCGTGACATTATTCCAACGCACACTCATTCTCGGCTGTAGCACACTGGCATTGGCCGGCTGCGGCGCTGACGAAATCGTTTCACCCGGCACCGGTGGCAACATCACCATCAATAATCCGCCAGCCCCGGCGCCGACGCCGACACCCACTCCAACCAGCACGCTGGTGACGCCGGCCAATGGCTGTCCAACCATCGCTGATCCGCAGGGCCTGACAGACGACGGAACGATTGCCGGACCAACCGGCACATACCGCGTTTGCACCATGCCGGCCCGGTTCAATGCCTCGGCCACTCTGCCCTTCGTCAGAGGATTGCTGTACCGCATGAATGGCCGCGTCGATGTCGGCACAGACGGCGGCCCGGCCCCTGACGCGACCGACGGCGTGAGCGACACCAATGTCGCGCTGACGATTGAACCCGGCGCGATCATCTATGCCAGTGGTGCATCGTTCCTGATGGTCAACCGCGGCAACCGGATCAATGCCATTGGCACCGCGGCGCGGCCGATCATCTTTACCAGCCGCGACAATGTGCTTGGCCTCAACAGTGACGCATCTTCCGGTCAATGGGGCGGCGTAGTGATGGTCGGGCGTGCGCCAGTCACCGATTGCATCGCCCCAGGGGCGGTAACGGGTACAGTAAACTGCGAACGGCAAGTGGAAGGGGCCGCCCAGCCCGCCATTTTCGGCGGCGCTACGGCAGCTGGCTCGTCTGGCACGCTCAGCTATGTCCAAATTCGCTATTCAGGCTTTGTCCTGTCGGGCGATTCAGAACTGCAATCACTGACCACCGGGGGAACCGGCAGCGGCACCGTTTTCAACAACATCATGAGCTTCAACAGTTCGGATGATGGCGTCGAATTCTTCGGTGGGTTCGTGAATATGACCAATCTGATCGTGGTTGGCGCAGAAGACGATTCGATCGACACGGACACCGGCGTCAAGGCCAATCTCCAATTCGTGATTGCGGTACAGCGCGCCGGTGCGGGTGATGGGATCATCGAAGCCGATTCAAGCAACACGGGCAACGATTCGCTGCCGCGCCAGAATACCCAGATTTCCAACGGAACCTTCATCCAGCGGCGCACCAACGATCAATCCATCCGCCTTCGCGGCGGCACGGACTATGCCATCGTCAACAGCATCCTGATTGACGGTACGCCTGGCACTCCGTGTCTTCGGATTGACGATTCACAAACCATTCGTGCGGCCAACGCCGGTCTTGACGATGTCGGGCCGCCCCGGTTCGAATCCTTCGTGATGGATTGCGATACTCCGTTCCGCGCAGGCAGCGGCGGGGTGACGTTGGCGGACACCCAAAATATCTTCAATGCCGGTGCGAACAACAATTCAAACTATACCAATTCCTTGACCATGACCTTCGTCAACGGGGCCACGGAAACTGCATTGACGGCGTTTGACCCGACTGTTCTGTCCAGTTTCTTCACCAATGCCGGGTTCGTTGGGGCCGTCAGACCCAATGATACCTGGTTCCAGACCTGGACTTGCAATTCGTCGGCTGTCTCGTTTGGTTCAGGCAACACCGGTGATTGCACCTCGCTTCCGGTATTCTGATCGCATGCAATGCACAGAAGGGGCGCTCCGTTTCAGGACGGTCGCCTCTTCTTGCATCACCGGAATGCTCGTGCCGCGGCCTGCGCCCGGATCAATGAAACAGACCTTGATACGATGAGAGGGTCTTCTGATATGACCAATGGAAAGCCACTGTCGGCTCTTCTCCTGCTAACCACAGCGCTGGCTTGGCCGAGCGTGGTATTGGCGCAGGAACCACCCGGGACGCAGAGCGAACCGGCGGCTGAAGCAGAACCCCCTGAAGAAGAAGTCGGGGATACCGATATTTCCATTCCTGGCGGCGGCGGCGAAATTATTGTTACCGGCCGCCGCAACCGGGATGTCACCCGCAGTTCGACCCAGGTCGTGTCCGTTCTGAATAGCGAACAGATTGCCCGCACCGGCGAAGGCGATATTGCCGGGGCACTCGGGCGGGTGACCGGTCTTTCCGTGCAGGGCCAGGGTTTCGTGTTTGTCCGGGGCCTGGGCGATCGATACTCCCTCGCCTTGCTCAATGGCCTGCCGCTGCCGTCCCCCCAGCCGCTCAGCCGGGTTGTTCCGCTGGACATTTTCCCGACCAGCATGATCGCGTCTTCGCTGGTGCAGAAAACCTATTCGGCCAACTTCCCGGGCGAATTTGGCGGCGGGGTCATCAATCTCACCACCAGGGCTGTGCCGGAAGAAAGCTTCCTGAAAATCAGCGCGGGAATCAGCGGAGACGAACAAACTACTTTTTCCGGCGGGATCGATCATTATGGTTCGGATTACGATAAGTTCGGGTTCGACGATGGCACGCGGGACACCCCGCCTGCGCTCCAGGCCTTTTTTGATAGCGGCGCCCGGATCAGTGACCTTGAGGTGGACCAGCAGGAAATCGCCAAGCAGCTCGGCAATCCCAATCTGGTCCTGGTCCAGAGAGTTGGCACCATACCCGCGAATTTTTCCGGCGGGGTATCTGGCGGCACCGCATGGGATGTCGGATCGGACGGCCGGTTGGGTTTGATTGCAACCGCCTCGATCAGCAACAAATGGCGCAATCGCGCGATTACCCGTCAGCTGGCTTCAAACGCCGAGCTGGAACTTGACCGGGATTTTCGTGATTTTGTGACCGACAACCGGATATTGGTAAACGCCTTGGTCGGCTTCGGCCTGGATATCAGTGAACACACCTTCCGTTGGACAAATCTGTTTATTCGCGATTCGCTGAAACAGTCGCGCCTGTCGATCGGTGAGGATATTCGCAACGACGATAGCGAATTCGTGCAGGATACAGCCTGGTTTGAACGCCAGCTGATCAACAGCCAATTCGTAGGTGATATGAAATTCGGCGATCTGTCGGTCGATCTGCGCGGAAGCTATGCCCAGACGCGGCGTGAGGCACCGTATGAATATACCTTCAACTATGTGCGCACAAATCTCGCGGCTGATCCGCTCGGCGATACATTCATCAATGTACTCGACCGTCAGACCGGCACGGCCTCGGTGGCGTTTTCAAACCTGAAGGAAAACCAGTGGTTCGGCGGGTTTGATATCGGATATCCGGTAACTGACTGGCTTCGGCTGACCGCTGGATACGCTTATACCGATACCAGCCGATATTCGGAACGGCGCGAATTCCTGTTCGATGCAGGCACTGATTTTCCCGATGCAGTGGGCGCATTGCGGCCTGATCTGCTGCTGGGTGATGCCGTCATTGAACTGTTCAATATCGGCCTGATCGAAACCACCCAGTCTGACCCCGCCTTTGCTGCCGGGCTGGAAGTGCACGGCGGGTACCTGCAATCCCTGATCAGCCCACTGGACGGGATCACGATCGATCTGGGTGTGCGCTATGAAGACGCAGTCCAGACCGTGGATCCGGTGGAAGTATTCCTCGTTCCGCTGGGCTCGACCAGTTCCACCCTGATTGCCAATGACTATTTTTTACCGGCCGCGACCATTACCTGGGAAGTGACGGATTCGCTGCAGATCCGCGCGAACGCATCGCGCACAATTGCCCGCCCGCAATTCCGCGAATTGGTGTTCCAGACCTATTTCAACCCGGAAAACAACCGGCGTTTCAATGGCAATCCCTTCCTGCAGGATAGCGAGCTGAAGAATGCCGAGATCCGCGCTGAATATTATTTCGGACGGGATAGCCGGGTGGCCATTGCCGGGTTTTACAAGGACATCACACGCCCGATCGAAGTGTTCTCCAATTTCAACGATAACGAACAGGTTTTCGGTTTTGCCAATGCCCCATCGGCCACGCTTTACGGGGTCGAGTTCGATATTCAATATGGCTACGATCTGATGGATCTTGGTGGATGGCTTGAAAGCAAGCGCCTGATCGCCATTGCAAACTACACCTACACCCAGTCCGAATTGCAGGTAAAAGATGGCGACATCGCGCGGGTGTTCCCCTTTGCCGAACAGCCTGCCAGCAATTTCTTCCGCGACGGCGTGCCGCTGACCGGTCAATCCGACCATCTCGTCAATTTGCAGCTGGGGCTGGAAGATAGCGACAGACTGCAGCAAGTGACTGTTCTGGTAGCGTACGAGAGTGAACGGGTTACCAGTCGCGGCACCTCCACTTTGCCGGATATTATCGAAAACCCGGGCCTGACAGTCGATCTGGTTGCACGGCAGGGTATCTCGCTTGGCAAGGTTCCCCT
>JAGXGU010000123.1 GCA_024636575.1 Altererythrobacter sp. | reverse complement strand
ATCCTGTCCGGGCCGGGCGTATTATGGGAGGCAACCCGCAGCGCGACGCCCATCCTGCTATCCTGCGCCTTCGGGGCGTTTGTCCTGACCAATGCGATCATCCGCGACGATGATAGCGAGATGACCGCTTCACGGATCATGCGAATTGCCGCGCTGGTCCTGGCGCTGGGGATCCTGCCGCTGACGGTGTTTGCCGCGATTTCGATGGGCACGCGGGTCGCGCAGTATGGCATTTCGCCGGAACGCATCTGGGGCCTGGTGGCGATTGGTTTCGCCTGCGCTTATGGACTTGCCTATGTGGTGGCGCTGGTGCGGGGGCGGAAGGCGGGGTGGCACGATGCGCTGCGCCGCGCCAATCTGCACCTTGCGGTTGTCGGCTGTGTGCTGGCCCTGATTGTCGCCCTGCCGGTGTTCGACTTCGGCGCAATTTCCGCGCGCAACCAGATTGCGCGGCTGGAGGAGGGGCGGGTTAGTGTCGAAGATTTCGACTATGCCGCCCTGCGCTGGGACTTCGGAGAGGGCGGTAGAAAAGCACTCAGGGGCATGGGCACCGATGCGACTGGCGATCTGGCTGCGCGGGTCAAAGAAGCGCTGGCGCAGAAAGAACGGCCATGGTCATATCGCGAGGCGCCCGATGACAAAGCGCAGCGCCGGGAAAATATCCGGCTGGAATTTTCCGATCCCGACCTGCGCCGCAGGGCAACCGATGCAGTCCTTGCTGCGCAGTGGCATTGCCAGGCGGCGTGTGTCGTACTCGATCTCGGCGAGCCGGAACCCGGCAAACGTAAACTTGCGCTGATCCAAGGGGCCGATGCGCAGATCTTTACGCTCGACCTGACGCAACCAATTGGTAGCGAGGCCGATAGCGGCCTCGGCCTTGATAGGGAGCAGGGCGGCGAGCGGACGCAGCTCAAGAAGGATTCCAACGTTGAAGTCAGACCCTATGCAGGCCGCCAGATATATGTCGATGGCAAGCCGATGGGTGAACCGTTCGATTAAGCGTCCGCTACAACCAACTCCTGCTTGAAGCCGCGCCCTGCCGCCGCTAACGCGGTATCATGTCTGTAGATAAACAAATTGTCGCGAAAATCGCTTCGCTGGCGCGCATCCAGATGGGTGATGCGGAGCTGGAGCGAATGGTGCCCGAATTGAACAACATCCTCAGCTGGGTGGAGCAATTGGGCGAGGTCGATTGCAGCGGGGTGGAGCCGATGACTGCGGTCATCCCCAACACGCTGCGGCTGCGCGAAGATGCGGTCAATGCCGACCCGCTGACCGGCGGGGACCGGCGCGATGATATTCTGGCCAATGCGCCCGCGCGCGAACACGGGTTCTTCGGTGTGCCCAAGGTGATCGAATAATGACCAATATTACCGATCTGGGCGTTGCCGCGATCCGTGCAGGCGTAGCGCAGGGCGATTTCACCGCGCGCGAAGTGGCGGAAGGTTTCAACGCCAATGTCGCCGCAGCCTCCGCGCTCAATGCGTTCATCGTGACAACGCCGGAAAAGGCGTTGGAGGCGGCCGACAAGGTCGATGCGGACCGCGCGGCAGGCAAGCCGCTGGGCAGCATGGCGGGCGTCCCCATCGGGATGAAGGATCTGTTCGCCACCCACGGCGTCCAGACCACCGCCGCCAGCCACATATTGGAAGGATTTATCCCGCAATATGAAAGCACCGTGTCCAGCAATCTATGGGCTGCAGGCGCGGGGATGCTGGGCAAGCTCAATCTCGACCAGTTCGCGATGGGTTCGTCCAACGAAACCAGCTATTTCGGCAATGTGATCAGCCCGTGGAAGCGCAGCGGTGGCTCCAACGCGCAGATGAGCCCCGGCGGTTCATCGGGCGGCAGCTCCACCGCGGTTGCGGCGCGGCTTGCCCCGGCGGCGACTGGCACCGATACCGGCGGTTCGATCCGCCAACCAGCCGCCTTTACCGGCATCACCGGGATCAAGCCGACCTATGGCCGCTGTTCGCGCTGGGGCGTGGTCGCCTTTGCCTCCAGTCTCGATCAGGCAGGCCCGATGGCCCATGATGTGCGCGATTGTGCGATCATGCTCGGCGCGATGGCGGGGTTCGATCCGAAGGATTCGACCAGTCTCGACCTGCCGGTTCCCGATTGGGAAGCTGGCTTGGACGGGAACCTGAAGGGCAAGAAAGTCGGCATTCCGCGTGAATACCGGATGGAAGGCACCGATCCGGAAATCCTCAAGAGCTGGGAAGACGGGATTGCGTGGCTGAAGGATGCGGGCGCGGAAGTGGTCGATATCAGCCTGCCGCACACCAAATATGCGCTGCCCGCCTATTACATCATCGCGCCTGCGGAAGCCTCATCCAATCTCGCGCGGTACGACGGGGTGCGGTACGGCTTGCGCGATCTGCCCGAGGGTTCGGGCCTCCAGGATATGTACGCCGCCACCCGCGCCGCTGGTTTCGGGGACGAGGTGAAGCGCCGCGTGCTGATCGGCACCTATGTGCTCAGCGCCGGTTTCTACGACGCATATTACACACAGGCGCAGAAGGTGCGGGCGCTGGTTGCACAGGATTTCGAGAATGCATTCAAGGAATGCGACGTGATTCTCGCCCCGACGACCCCGACCGCAAGCTTTGGCCTCGGCGAGAAGACGGATGATCCGCTGGCGATGTATCTCAACGATGTGTTCGCGGTCCCTGCATCGCTGGCCGGATTGCCTGCGATGTCAGTGCCATGCGGCGTGAACAGCGAAGGTTTGCCTCTGGGCCTCCAGATCGTCGGCAAGGCGTTTGACGAACAGGGCGTGCTGAATGCAGGCCTAGCGATTGAAGAACGCGCCAGGTTTACCGCCAAGCCGGAGAAGTGGTGGTAATAATCGTCATCCCGGCGAAAGCCGGGATCGGGAGCAGCAAGCTCCGACAGTGGTTACAGCGATCCCAGCTTTCGCTGGGATGACGGGGTACAGAAGATGAGTAACTATCGCATCCAGGGCGCAACGGGCGAGTGGGAGGTCGTTATCGGCCTCGAAGTCCATGCGCAGGTCACTTCGCAGTCGAAGCTGTTTTCCAGCGCCAGCACCGAATTCGGGGCAGAGCCGAACGCGCAGGTCAGTCTGGTCGACGCCGCGATGCCGGGGATGCTGCCGGTGCTGAACGGCGAATGCGTCCGTCAGGCTGTACGCACCGGCATGGCCATTGAAGCGCAGATAAACAAATATTCACGCTTCGACCGAAAGAATTATTTCTACGCCGATCTGCCGCAGGGATACCAGATATCGCAGCTTTACCACCCGATCGTGGGCGAGGGGCAGCTGTTGATCGCGAAGGACGAGAAGGCCGGAATTCCCCAAGACAAAGTCATCGGGATCGAGCGCATCCATATCGAACAGGATGCCGGAAAACTGATGCACGATCAGCATCCGACCATGTCCTATGTCGATTTGAACCGCTGCGGCGTCGCGCTGATGGAAATCGTTTCCATGCCGCATATGACTTCGCCTGCAGAGGCCGGCGCCTATGTCCGCAAATTGCGGTCGATCCTGCGCTATGTCGGATCGTGTGACGGCAATATGGAAGAAGGTTCCATGCGGGCGGACGTGAACGTATCGGTTCGCAAGGTTGGCGATCCGGAACTGGGCACGCGCACCGAAACGAAAAACGTCAATTCGGTGCGCTTCGTCATGGCAGTGATCGAACAGGAAGCGCGCCGTCAGGTCGATCTGATCGAAGATGGCGGCAGTGTGGTGCAGGAAACGCGCCTGTATGACCCGGATAAGAATGAAACACGGTCCATGCGCTCGAAAGAAGACGCGCATGATTATCGCTACTTCCCCGATCCCGACCTGCTGCCGCTGAACCTCGAGGACGCGTTTCTTGAGGAATGCCGGTCGTCCTTGCCCGAACTGCCCGATGCAAAGCGCCTGCGCTACACCGGCGAATTGGGCATGACCGATTACAATGCAGCGCAGCTAACAGCCGAGGTGGAGACCTTTGCCCGGTTCGAAACCCTGCTGGCGGAAACCGCGCGGCAGGCGGGCAAGCCGGAAGCCGAAGTCGCCACGCAGGTCGCCAACTGGACCCTGTCGGTCGCGCCGGGCGTAATCAAGTCGCTGGGCGCGGATGCCAGGCTGGAACACAACACCGCCGCTGCCAACGCCGCGATCCTGCAGATGGTCAGTGCGGGCACGGTATCCGGCGGGCAGGCCAAGGAAATCTACGAAATCGTCCTGAAAATCGGCCGCGAACCGGCAGAAATCGCCGAGACCGAGGGCCTGAAGCAGCAATCCGACACCGGCGCAATCGAGGCGGAAATCGACAAGGTTCTGGCGGAAAACCCGGACAAGGTAGAACAGTACCGCAGCGGCAAGGACAAATTGTTCGGCTTTTTCGTGGGACAGACCATGAAGGCAATGCAGGGCAAGGCGAACCCGGGCGTGGTGAATGAATTGCTGAAAGCGAAGCTGGGGTGAGCCCTGCGCTGCCCGAGCTCAGGTAAAGTCGGCTAATGGGCCAGATCTGACAAAAGCAGACCGTCAGCTAACGACCCAATTGCGGACATTGGACCATGTGGTAACAGAATAGCATGCTCTCCAGATCACTCACTTTTATCGCGCTAACTTTAACACTGACTGCATGCGGAAAGTGGGAACCTGAAAGCACCTCCAAATCACCGGACGATGGTGGTTTGACAGCAGTCATCGAATACAAGGGCAGTGCTGCTTGCTGCAGCGATCATAGCCGTCTGTCTTTGGAAAACGGTGTGGGAGGTGCACTCACCGACCCGGGTATTGCAGTGGAGGCAACGAACGCACGGCTCAAGGCCCACTGGGCCGGTGAGAGCGAACTTGTTGTGGAGGCATGCGGTGCGACGCAAATCACCGCGAATTCTCGAATGCTCAGAGAGCCAGTCGTGAATGCAGATGGCTCGATCAATGCGGTTCGGATTGAAGTTATCACGGCTTCCAATACGCAAAGGAATGGCCAGACATACTGTGTGGAACCCGCAGAAAGCTAACGTCCGCCTTCCACCCACTTTCGGACATTCAGTGATCGGTAGCTAAAGTCCAATTCCGGACCAAGGTCCATTGTTCACCGCAACAAAAAGGGCCGCCGGAGTCTCCTCCAGCCGCCCTTTCTATCTCAGACGCTGAAAATTCAGCCCTTGCGTTCGCCGGTCATCGCCATGGAACCGAATGCGCCGGCGTTGACGTTGCCGACCAGTTGGTCGCCGTCGATGGTTGCGTCGCAATCCAGGGTCATCGGCATGGGGACGGTCATGTTCATTTTCCAGGTCAGCTTGTCGCCGTCGATCTTGCCATCTTCGACATCCATGCTGCCCATGGCGCCCTGATTGGTGCCGGTGAAGGTGGTGCCATCATCGCCGGGAATGACGGTGAAGGTGCTCTTCTGGTCGCCCATCGGGCTTTTGGTTACGCAATCATATGTTCCTGCAACAGACATTCATTTTCTCCTTGTGGATGGGTGGTGTTGGATAGAGGGACCGGCAATTACTCACTGGCGGCTGCCCGTATTTCGACGTGCAAACCCAATTGGTCAAGCTGCGGCGCAACCACGGCAGCATCGCCGACAATGACATAAACCAGATCATCGCCAAGCAAATTCGCCCTCGCTTCGGCATCCAGCTGCGCTGCGGTCAGGGCTGAATATCGGCTCGCCAGCGTTTCATAATAATCATCGGGACGGCCGTAATCGATGATGGTTTCGATCCCGCCCAGCACCGCGCGGGATGTTTCAAAGCGGCCCGGCAATTGACGGACATTGCCGTTTATGAGGCGTTCCATTTCTGCTGCCGTGACGCCGTTTGTGCCGGTATATTCGGCCAGATCCTTGCGCAGTTCGGCGATGGAATCGCCGGTGCGGTCGGCCTGCACCGGCGCATAGATCAGCAGGCTGGTCCGGTCGATCGGCTGGCGCAGGATGCTGCGTACGCCATAGGACCAGCCCTTGGTTTCACGCAAATTCATGTTGATCCGGCTCAGGAAACTGCCGCCGAACACTTCATTGGCGGAACCCAGGACCAGCAGATCATCGGTGCCCTTGTGATCCAGTACACGGCCCGCCAGGATCACCGATTGCGGTGAATTGGGCCGGTTAACCAGGATGATCCGGGAGGTCTGCTGCGGGATCGGGGCGCTGAAATCTTTCCTTGGTGCGGGCACATCAGGTGCCTTCCAGTCGCCGAAGCTGGCCTCCAGCAATTTCACCGCTTCGGCCAGAGTAGTGTCGCCGACAATGAAGACCTGGGCCATATCGGGCCTGATCCAGGCACGGTGAAAATCGCTCAGCTCCTCGCGCGTCAAGGTGCTGACCACGGCAGGATCACCGGTGCCCGTGGGCGGGATGCCATAGGGATGGTCGGTGCCGAACAATTCCGGCGCCAGGGCGCGCTGGCCAATCGCGCCCGGATCATTCAATTCATTATTGATCCGCGTCAGCTGCTGGGTCCGGACCCGTTCCAGATCAGCGGGAGCGAAGGCGGGATTGCGGGTATAATCGGCCATCAAATCTAGCGAGGCGGCCAGATTGGGCTCCATTGCCGCCAGGCCAATGGTGGTTTTGTCCGCATCTGCATTCGCATACAAGGCGGCGCCAAGCCGTTCCTTCGCGATGGCAAGCTGGGTCGAATCAAGGCTGGTGGTGCCTTCATCCATCAATCGTAGCAGCATCGAATGCAGACCCAACCGGTCCTTGGGATCGGCAGCAAAGCCCGCATCGAATTGTATTTCGACATTCACGACTGGCACTGCATCGCGCCGTGCGAAGTACACTTCCATGCCGTTGGCCAGGGTGGCGCGTTCAATAGCGGGGAAATCGAGTGGCTTCAGATCCTGCATCGCCGGCAAGGTGGAACGGTCCGCTTGAGCAACTACGCCCGCAGCCGCCTGAGCTGCGAATGGCCCGTTATAGAACGCAGGCTGCATCCCACCGGATTCAGGCGCGACAATATATCCCCCACGGTTTTCTCCGCCTTCGGTCCGCTCGCCTGGCTGCACGGTCAGCGCGAATACGGGGCGGGAAAGCCATTTGGCGGTGGTCGTCTGCACTTCCTCCGGGCTCATCCCGGCGGCGCGTTCCAGCTCTGCCTTATAGGCGGCGGGATTGCCCTGATACAGCAGCCCTTGTGCCAGTGTCGGTGCCTTGCCGCCAAAACCGCCGACTTGCTCAAGCCCGCGAATCTGGCCCGCGGCATAGCTGGTGGTTGCGCGCTGCAATTCATCCTGGCTTGGCCCTTCGGCCATGAATTTGGCAATTTCCGCATCCAGCGTCGCAGCCAATGCGGCTTCATCGACACCCGGTCTGGCATCCGCATAGACCACAAACTGCCCGCCTTGGGCAAAGATTTCTGCCCGGGCGACAACGTTCACCGCCAATTGCTGTTGGCGGACGAGAGCATTGTCGAGCCGCGAGCTTGCAAGGCCACCCAATACGGTGGCACCCATGGTCAGCGGCAGGTAATCGGGATTGTCGAGACCGGGAACGGCCCACATCCGGTAGATGCGCGGAGTAGCGACGCGGTCGTAAATGGTTTTGGCGAGCGGTGCCGGAAGGTCCGGAACGGGCGCTGCAACCGGCTTGATGGCCGGGCCTGGTGCAATGGCGCCGAACCATGTGTTCACCTTGGCCTTGGCGGTGGAGGTATCGATATCGCCGGCCAGCACCAGGATCGCATTGTTGGGGCCGTAATGATCGCGGAACCATTGCTTCACGTCTTCAAGTGTTGCGCTGGACAAATCGTCCATCGATCCGATTGTCGAGTGGTGATAGGGGTGGCCGGAAGGGTAGAGATTTTCGAGCTGCTCATATTCGGTCAAGCCGTATGGCTGGTTATCGCCCTGCCGCTTCTCGTTCTGGACCACGCCAATCTGGTTATCGAGCTTCTCCTGCGTCACCGCACCGAGCAGATAGCCCATCCGGTCGCTTTCGAGCATCAATGCACGGTCGAGCGCGCCGGTTGGCACGGTCTGGAAATAATTCGTCCGGTCAAACCAGGTGGTACCGTTGAAATCGGTCGCGCCGACTTGCTGCAAAGGTTCGAAGAAATCGCCCGGCGCGTTTTCCGAACCGTTGAACATCAGATGTTCGAACAAATGGGCAAAACCGGTCTTGCCCCTGGGTTCATGTTTGGAACCCACAGCGTACCAAACGGATATTCCAACGACCGGGGCCTTTCGATCAGTATGGACCAGTACCGTCAACCCGTTGTCCAAGGTGAAGCTGTCGTAAGGGATCGACACCGCATCGACGAGTTCTGCAACGGATGCAGGCTGTGCCATTGCAGCCTGTTCGTTCGCTGCCGGAACGGCGGGCACCGGTTCCATCGAAGT
>JAGXGU010000122.1 GCA_024636575.1 Altererythrobacter sp. | reverse complement strand
TTGGACAGGTTGGAATTATGCGGGATGGCAAGAACCCGCCCGCCCGTCGCCTGTTCATAGGCATCCATATAATCGAACAGCCCGCCGATTTCTTCCGTCAGGCCGGGGTAAGGCAGGACCTTCGAAGTCCGCTCGATCCCGTCGCGGAACATGACCACGCGGTGAAGATTGTTACCGTCCGGCTGATAGGTATATTCGAACCCGGCCAGCGGAGTGAATTTGCCGGGCTGGTAATAGCGGTCGAGCACCTGCAGCTGCGCATTCCAGATATCGGTTGCGGTTTTTTCCCTGCGTTCCGGATCCATCATCGCCTCGGGCAATGTCCCCGCACCCGCTGCGGTAATCAGCTCTGCCGTTGCGCGCGCCGATTGCTGCGGGGATTCGTGCATCATGTCATACCAGCGGCGCAGCGTTGCATCGCGGATCGCGATGCGCGGGGCATCGTAGATCCGCCGCATGACCCCCAGCCCGTCGCTATGATCGGCGATTACCAGGAAATCGAGCGGACGAGCCAGTTTCGCCTTGACCCCGGTGGTGGAGGTAACCTCCTCCCCGCGCGCGAATTTCAGCGCATCTTCAGGGCCAAGCCGCACGCCAAATCCGAAAGCATCGATGGAATTGTCGGTATGCAGATGGGTATCGCCCCACAGGACGGTTTCGGGATATTCCGCCAGCGCAATCGCGGCTTCGGCATCGGCCACAACGGCGGGGTCGACGATTTCAGGGCGGGATAGCCAGTAAGCACCCGCCCCCAGCACCACCGCCGCCGCGCCGACCGACGCGATTAATTTGCCTTTGCCCATCCTGCCCCACTCCATTCCGCCGATAATCCAGCGCGAATGCGCAGCGTGCGGCACAAACCGGTTTCAGGTCAAGACCGATCCAGCGGGAAACGCGGCGTTCGCATGGTGGATGAATGTGCGGTGTGTGATGGGTCCTGACCCTAGTGGCCAAGAAGCAGGGGCAGCGGCGGGTCCGCCAGCATGTGCCGGGTAACCCCGCCCAGCATGCGTTCGCGCAGCCGGGAATGGCCGTAAGCGCCCATCGTCAGGAACCCAGCGTTGCGAATGATCGCTGCATCCATCAGCTTTTCCGCAATCGATGTGCTGTCACCATCTTCATGAGGGATGTCGACAATTTCCGCTTCGATGCCGTGGCGCGCCAGAAATTCCGCTGCCGCCAATGATGGCAGGGAATAGAGCCCCCCTTCCTTCGGTTCGCGCACTGTCAGGATATGTACTTGCGATGCCGCTTGCAGCAGCGGCATGCTGCCGATAATCGCATGGGCGGCTTCTGCCGATCCGTTCCAGGCGACTGCCGCCGCCCCTGTGAACCGGAACGACTTCAGGGTGGCCGGCACCACCATGATCGGAGCGCGCAAGGTGCCGATCAAGTCGGACACCAGGCTGGATGGTTTGTCCTTGCTGCCCGAAGGATTGCAGGCGCCCACCACGATTATATCGCTGAGCGGGGCATTCCCGGCGATCAGCCTGGTCGCCGAGCCTTCGCTCACCTGCCAATCGAACGGCACATCATCCTTGGCCAGGCGCGCTTCCAATTCCGCCCGCACCCGCCCGGCTTGTTCATGGAATTCGACCGCCATCTGCGCGGCCAGCGTGCCGTAGAAATCACCGGGCACCCCGAATTCGAACGGGATCGCCTGCAGGCAGGTCAGGTGCCCATTGAAATGGCGCCCCAGATCAAGCGCAGCCTGCAATCGGGCTTCCAGGCAATCGTCTTCATGAATATGCAGAATGATCGAGCGCATCGTTTATCCTTTCACCGAAGTTTCCGCGTGAGGTCGGGGACGCCTATGCTGGCAGGAAGGAAAATAAGACGCCTGCGGGCGAGGTATCTACGCAAATCCCCTGAGCCTGAATCCGTAACTTTGCGTATACGAATCGGTTGCCCGGCGCGTGAAAATCTCTCCCCCCGATTGGAGGGCCTCTAACATGAGTCTTTGGCATATCATCAAGCTTGAACTAGCGCGAACCCAAGAATATCCCAATGGGTCGCCCGGTCGGTCCTATCTGATCCGCCTGCCTTTGGTCGCGGGTGGCCTGATCGATGAAGCTGCCCGCGCGGGCGATAATGCCCGGGCTACCGTGCGGCGTTTCTGGCCGAATGAGCCAGACCAGTCCGGCTATGTGCTGAAGTCGAAGAATGGCTGGGTCTTTTCCTATGCGGTTGGTGAAGTTGACGATGAAAATTTTTGCCAGTTGGAAAATCACCCGATCCGGGTGGGCGAATATCTGACGCTGACCGAAGCGGACGGGACACGGAACCCATTTCATGTCGTGCGCGCGGAACCGGCCTGACCAATCCGCTACAACGACTATGCGCTGTCGCCGAGACCTGCGGCAAAGGCTATTCGCAGCAGGTCCGACAGCGAATGCACACCGGTTTTCTGCATCAGATTGGCGCGGTGGATTTCAACGGTGCGTGGGCTGATGCCCAAATCGAAACCAATGGTTTTGTTTGGATGTCCCTTGACCAGGCCATCCAGCACATCGCGTTCGCGCGGGGTCAACGCTTTGAGCAGGCGCTGCGCTTCCTGCCGGCCGGCGAGCTGGCGGCCATCATCGGCCAGCCGGTGAGTGGCCTGTCTCAGCGCGGTAATCATGGATAATTTTTCGAACGGCTTTTCGATAAAATCCGCTGCGCCGGCCTTCATTGCCTTGACCGCCATGTCGATGTCGCCGTGACCGGTCATGATGATGACCGGAAAGGTCACCCCTCGTTGGTTGAGCTCTGCCTGGACCTGCAGCCCGTCCATTTCCGGCATCCTGATGTCGAGCAGGATGGATCCGGGGTCCAGATGCTTCACCCGGGACAGGAACTCCACGCCGGACACGAATGGCTGGACCTGATAGCCGGAAGTCTTCAGCATAAACCCAACGGAGCGGCGCACGCCGTCATCATCATCGACCAGATAAACCGGAAAATCATTCATCCTCTGCTCCTGCACCGATCAGGGTAAAGCAGAATTCCGTTCCCCCCAAATCCGATGGCCGCGCCCAGATCTGTCCATCATGCGCATTGATGATGGTCTGGCAAATCGACAGGCCCAGTCCCATCCCGCTGGCCTTTGTGCTGACGAAGGGATGAAACAGCCGTTCCGCGACATGTTTGTCCAGCCCCGGCCCGCTGTCGCTAACCGAAACCTGGACCATATCGTCGCCAAAGGGCTGGCTTGCGATCGTCAACTGCTTGATCGGGCTGTCCTTCATTGCCTCCAGCGCGTTGCGGATGAGATTGACCAGCACTTGCTGGATCTGCACTGCGTCAACCAGGACCCTGTCGAGGTGCGGGTCCAGAACGGCATCGAAATCCACATCGCGCCCATCGCCATTGATCAAGGCGAGCGCACTGGCCTCCTTGACCAGCCGGGTCAAGCTGCCGAATTCGCGGACTGCGTCGCCGCGGGATATGAAATTTCTCAGCCGCTGGACAATTTGCCCGGCGCGGAGTGTTTCTGCCGCAGATTCGCTGAGCGCCTCTCGAAGATAGCCGAGGTTCTCCGGGGTCGGATCATCCAGCAGGTCACGCGCTGCTTCGACATAGTTGGTAATGGCGGTCAGTGGTTGGTTGAGTTCATGTGCGATCGAAGTTGCCAGGGTTCCCATGGCTGAAATGCGCGAAACCTGGGCTAGCTCGGCCAGGAGAGAATGCATTTGCTGTTCGGTCTGCCGATTGCCAGTCAGGTCGCGGATAAACCCGGTAAAGACCCGGCCGCTTCCGACCATCAATTCACTGACCGACAAATCCACCGGGAATGTCGATCCATCACGGGCACGTGCTGTTGTAACACGGCCAATGCCGATAATGCGCCGCTCGCCGGTTTCCAGATAGCGTGAAATATAGCGGTCATGGCGCTCCCGGTCGGGGGAAGGCATCAGCATGCTGATATTTTCTCCGATCACGTCGGCCTCGGCATAGCCGAACATCCGTGAAGCGCCCTTGCTGAAGGACAGGACTTTGCCTTCTGTATCGATCACGACCATGGCATCGGGCACCGTGTCGATCAGCGCATGCAGATCGTCCAGCCCGCCGAATCCCTCAAGGGCGGCGATGCTTGCGGGTGGTTCCCCGGTTGTCACCTCAATCACCTCGCTCCATTACTGCGGGCCTGTTGCGTGATCTGTAGTCTTGTTGCAGTTGATATTCACTCTTTATCAGTCCTGGTGGATATTCAGCTGTTTTGGCCACGTATTCGGGCGAATGCGCAGTGAACATTACTGATATGGTAATGTCTACTCTTTAGGTACATGTCCCTAGCCATGAATTTTTAAGAGGCCCTGCGGATTTTACGGATGTTTCCGTATCACGCGGAACGGCAGATTACCCTATTTTTCGATTCGATGATCACTCCCTGAACAACAGGAGCCTGAACAACAGGAGAATGTCATGAGCCAGCAGTCCCTCGTCCGTCAGAACGGTGTGCTGTCGATCGAAATTCTCCGTGACAAGGAAACAAGCAGTCCGCCGGCAGCCTATCACTGCAGTGAAGGCCGGCTGAAGCCTGTTTGCTACCGGTCCACCTGACCCCCCGCCGAGGGACCGGTAGCAATATTGGTAGATGGGATATTGCGACCTGATCCCATCTGCATGCCACCCCGATCCACCGTGATCGGGGTGGTCTTTCTTTCGGGAGCAGAATGCACAGAGAGAAAGGGCAGGGCAGGCCGGGCGGTCCGTATCAGCCCGATTGGTCCAGCTTCTTCACTCCGATGACTTTAAGCGCCAGCCTTTCATGGGCTGATCGTATAAAAGCAATTGCTAATTTAGGAATAATGCATATAACGCTTTCATGAACCTGTCCCATGGCACCATCAACCTGGCCGATATGCCCGCGAATTCCGAAGAGGCGGCGGCGCTGCTGCGCGCGCTGTCCAACGGTCCGCGGCTGCTGATCATGTGCCATCTTGCCGTTGCCGGAGAATTGCCCGTCGGGGCGTTGGTGGACCGGGTAGGCCTTAGCCAGTCAGCCCTGTCGCAGCATCTTGCCAGGCTGCGCGAGCAGGATCTGGTCGCATACCGGCGGGAGGCGCAATCGCTGCATTACCGGATCGCCGATCCGCGCGCGCTGCGGGTGCTGGAATTGCTGCACGATATCTTCTGCCCCGACATTCTGAAGGAACCGCAATAGGGACCTGCCCGTAATGCGAGTGACCGCAATTGTTCTAATTTGATTTTAACCCATAGGAGCCTGCCATGCATTCCGACCCCCATCTGAAACTGGCCCAGGAACAGGTCAAGGGAGCCTTGCGCGGGGGTGTCCATACCCCGATTGTGCAGGCGTTTTTCGACGAAGATACGTTCACGGCCAGCTATGTTGTGCAGGACCCGGTCCTGAAACGCGCCGCAATCGTGGATTGCGTGCTCGACTTCGATCAGCCATCGGGCCGTACCTCGACCCGGTCCGCTGACCAGATTGTCGATTACGTGCGCGAACATGGGCTGAGTGTTGACTGGTTGCTGGAAACCCATGCCCATGCGGACCATCTGTCTGCCGCCCCCTATCTGCAGGAAAAGCTGGGCGGAAAGCTGGCAATCGGGCGTGAAATCCTGACCGTCCAGAATGTCTTCGGCAAAGTGTTCAACGAAGGCACCGATTTTGCCCGGGACGGTTCGCAATTCGATCATCTGTTCGATGATGGTGACCGTATGGAGCTGGGCGAAATCCCCTTCACCGTGCTTCATGTACCGGGCCACACACCCGCAGATATGGCCTATATCATCGGCGATGCGGCCTTTGTTGGCGATACCATGTTCATGCCCGATTACGGCACCGCCCGCGCTGATTTTCCCGGCGGCAATGCGGGCGTTCTGTTCCGTTCGATCAGGCGGCTGATGGCATTGCCGGATGAAACGCGCGTGTTCCTGTGTCATGATTACAAGGCCCCTGGCCGTGATGATTTCGCCTGGGAAACCACCATCGGTGCAGAGCGGACCGGCAACGTCCATGCCCGCGAAGGCGTGACGGAGGAGGAGTTCGTCACCATGCGCGAATTGCGTGATGAAACACTGGGGATGCCGCGACTGATCCTGCCATCGATCCAGGTGAATATGCGCGGCGGCCATTTCCCGGAAGCCGAAGAAAACGGCACCCGCTATCTCAAACTTCCGCTCAATGCCTTGTGACAGATATTTGCCTGTGACAGTTTTTTGCCTGTAACAGTTTTTTGAAAGTGCAGATGATGGAACCACTAAATCCGCTTGTCGCTCTGGCCGGGGGCGCGTTGATCGGCACGGCTGCAGCGCTGCTGCTGCTGCTTTCCGGCCGGGTCGCCGGGGTCAGCGGGATGCTGGCCCGCGCCACCGGGATCGCCGACAGCGGCCCGAAACAATCGCACGCCCTGGCCTTCGTGCTGGGCCTGCCGATCGGCGCTATCCTCGTTTCCGCTTTCGTGCGCACGCCAGAGGTGATCGTGACATCCTCTATCCCGCTGATCATTGCCGGCGGGCTGCTGGTTGGGTTCGGAACCAGATTGGGTAACGGCTGCACCAGCGGACACGGCGTATGCGGCATGGCCAGGCTTTCGCCGCGGTCCGTTGCCGCTACCGCCACTTTCATGGGTGCAGGGTTCCTGCTGGTTGGCGTGATGCGCCATGTGATCGGGGGTTGAGGCGATGAGAAATCTGATAGCTGCATTGCTGACCGGGATTATTTTCGGAGCCGGTCTGGCCCTGTCCGACATGGTCAATCCGGCCCGCGTTCTCGCATTCCTCGACCTGTTCGGGGCATGGGATCCGACGCTGGCATTCGTCATGGGCGGTGCGCTGATCCCGTCTGCCCTGGCCTATGCGATCATGCGCCGGATACGCCGGCCCTTGCTGCACACCGCCTTCCATATTCCGGAAAACCGCGTGGTCGACCGGCAATTGCTGGTCGGCGGAGCGATCTTCGGGATCGGCTGGGGACTTGTCGGATATTGCCCCGGGCCCGCGCTGGCCGGGCTGGTGCTCGGCACATGGCAGACATGGGCATTTGCCGCCGCCATGATGGTGGGCATGTGGCTGCACAGCGTAACCGATCTTTCGATTTTTCGCGGCAGATCAAACGCGCTAAGACGCTAGCGTGCACCCGACCTTGATTGCATCAAATTCAGCACTCCAACGGCCAGGAGCCATCAATGGATATTACGCAATGCTCAGCCTCCTTTTCCGCAACCGGTCAGCTGCAACCGGCTGACCTGGCCGAAATCGCCGGGCACGGATACGCCACCATCGTGAACAACCGCCCCGATGGGGAGGAAGCAGACCAGCCAAATTCTGCGCAGATTGCGGCAGAGGCCAAGCGGCTAGGCCTTGGCTACGCCTATCTTCCCATCGTTCCCGGTCAGATGACCGATCTGGAGGCCCGCGCCTTTGGCGATATCATGTGCGCATCGGATGGCCCGGTGCTTGGCTTTTGCCGCACCGGCAACCGATCGCAGCAATTATGGAACCGCGCGAGCGAACTTGGCCTGATCCGGGATTGATCGCGGAAAATGAACCGGTTCGCCCGCTATCTGCCGATCCTCGAATGGGGCCGCAGCTATGACCGCCTGACGCTGAGCAGTGACATGCTGGCGGCGGTGATCGTCACGATCATGCTGATCCCGCAAAGCCTGGCCTATGCGATGCTGGCCGGATTGCCGCCAGTGGTTGGCCTCTATGCCTCGATCCTGCCGCTAATTGCCTATGCGCTGTTCGGCACCAGCCGGACATTGGCCGTGGGGCCGGTCGCAGTTGTCTCGCTGATGACGGCCTCTGCCGCGGGCGCTGTCGCTGCGCAGGGGACGCCGGAATATCTCGAGGCGGCAATCACCCTGGCAGTGTTGTCGGGCGTGATGCTGGCGGTGATGGGCATCCTGCGGCTAGGTTTTCTCGCCAATTTGCTGTCGCATCCGGTGATTTCGGGCTTCATCACGGCCAGCGGAATTCTGATAGCGACCAGCCAGCTGAGGCATATTCTGGGAATTTCGGGCGGCGGAGATACATGGCCCGCCATGCTGGGATCGTTGGCGCGAAATATTGGTGAGACCAATTTCTGGACCCTGGCGATTGGGGCATCGGCCACGCTGTTCCTGTTCTGGGTCCGCCGGGGATTGAAACCGGTGCTGGTCCGGATTGGCCTGAAGCCAAGAGCCGCTGAAATGACTGCCAAGGCCGGCCCGGTGCTGGCCGTGATCGTGACGATCATCGCGGTTGTATCGCTTGGGCTGGCAGCAAAGGGTGTGTCCATTGTCGGCGCAATTCCCCAAGGGCTGCCGCCTTTCGCGGTCCCGTCCTTCGATCTGGGCTTGTGGGGGCAATTGTTTGTCCCTGCCTTGCTGATCTCGATCATCGGTTTCGTCGAATCGGTGTCAGTGGCGCAGACCCTTGCGGCCAAGCGCCGCCAGCGGATTGCGCCGAATCAGGAACTGGTCGGGCTGGGGGCATCCAACATCGCCGCCGCATTTTCGGGCGGCTATCCCGTGACCGGGGGCTTTGCGCGCTCGGTCGTGAATTTCGATGCCGGGGCGCAGACCCCAGCTGCCGGGGCCTATACGGCAGTGGGTATCGCGCTGGCATCGCTTTTCCTGACGCCGTTGTTGTTCAACCTTCCGGTTGCCACATTGGCAGCGACGATCATTGTAGCGGTGCTGAGTCTGGTCGACCTGAAAACGCCCATCAAGCTGTGGCGATATTCCAAGGCCGATTTCACTGCCCATGCGGCAACGATTTTGGTGACCCTGCTGGCCGGTGTGGAAAGCGGCGTGATCGCGGGCGTGGCGGCTGGATTGCTGCTTTATCTGTGGAGCGCGTCGCGGCCCCATGCCGCCGTGGTGGGCCGGGTTCCGGAAACCGAGCATTTCCGCAATGTCGAACGGCATGATGTGATTACCATACCGCATGTCCTGTCGATCCGGATCGACGAAGGGTTGACCTATCTCAACGCCCGCTGGCTGGAAGAATATGTGCTGGAGCGGGTGGCCGAGGGGCCATTGGTGAAGCATGTCATCCTGATGTGCTCCGCAGTCAATTCGATCGACGCCTCTGCACTGGAAAGCCTGGAGGCGATCAATCACCGGCTCGCCGATGGCGGGATCGCGTTGCACCTGTCAGAGGTCAAGGGACCGGTGATGGACCGGCTGGAACGCAGCCATTTTCTGGATGAACTGAGCGGCGAGGTATTCCTGTCGCAAGCCCGCGCCTTTGCCAAATTGTCGCAGGACAATGGCCAGCCGACAGAACCGACGGATCACTGGCACGCCCGCGGATTGATTTGACCTTCACGCCCGCGGGGTCAGGCTCCAAAATGCGGTGTCTCGTGCGCTGCCACTTGGTAGCCCGGCATTGGCACCGGGGGCGCGGCGGTTCCAGATTGAAACCACACTTCGTTCGGCACGAACGGCTGTGGAAAAGCTAAAGCGGCTTGTGATCCAGCCGCCTGGCCCAGGCGACAAACAGGGTGATCAGAACCGGCACCAGCACAATACTCAGCACAACCTTGGCAAGCATTTGCCCGGCGATCAGCGAGCCGATTGGAAATTCACCGTAAAAGGCCAGTGTCACGAAAATCAGCGTGTCGATCGCCTGGCTGAGCGCAGAGGCGATCGCGCCGCGCACCATGATGCCGAGATTGCCGTTCCCATCGCCGCTGCCGCGCAGCCGCTCGAAAATCCACACATTCAGCAGCAAGGAAACACCGTAGGCCACCGGCCCTGCGGCCATGATCC
Source organism: Altererythrobacter sp. (assembly GCA_024636575.1). GTDB lineage: Bacteria > Pseudomonadota > Alphaproteobacteria > Sphingomonadales > Sphingomonadaceae > Allopontixanthobacter. The sequence goes on along the minus strand of JAGXGU010000122.1, from coordinate 6,870 downwards.
GCGGGGTTTGCGAAAGGACCTGCTTGAACGCGGCGATATTTTCCGGCGGCATATTGGCCGACGGCGGCAACATCAGCACCAGCAACACCAGAAATGCAGAACCGGCTAGCGGCAGGAAGCCCCAGAACACCAACCGGTTGGCAATCGCCTGCCCGTGCAATTGCGCCACAGTGCTCGACAGGACCACCAGCATCAGGAAGGCAAAAATCCCCGCTTCGACAGCCAGCGGGCCCAATGCAACCTGCTTGAACCCGAGCACCCCGGCGATCACCGTCATTCCGCCGTAAATCAGCGCAAATACAAACAGCGAGCGGGGGATGGCGGGGGCTTGGGCAGCAGCGGACGCAGTGGATGTTTCGTTCATCGCGCAGGGCATATTGTCACATATCCCAAAAGGGAAGCACTGCGTTGTGGATCGCTGCTGATAAGTCCATTTGACCTTCGCGCCGCAAAAGGCGAATAGCAGCGTTTCCAGATCGCATCCCGAAAGCTCCCATGCCCCTTTTCCTGAACAGCCTGATCGGCGTAGTTGCAATCCTGTTCCTCGCCTTTCTGCTGTCGGTCGGCAAGAAGCGGATCAAATTGCGGATCGTCAGCGCCGCCTTCGCCTTGCAATTGCTGATGGCGTTCCTGGTATTGGGCACGGAAACCGGCCGCCTTGTGATCCGGACCATGGCAGACGGGGTTTCGGCGCTGCTGTCCTACGCCAATGAAGGCACGGCGTTCCTGTTCGGGGCGGACAATCCGCTGGCCAACACCTTTGCGCTGGGCGCACTGCCGGTGATCGTGTTCTTCGCATCGCTGGTGTCGATCCTCTACCATCTCGGCATCATGCAACGAGTAGTCCGCTGGGTCGGCGGGGCGATCGGCTGGGTCACCGGGATCAGCAAAGTCGAGGCATTGGGCGCGGCTGCGAACATCTTCGTCGGCCAGTCGGAAAGCCCGCTGGTGGTGCGCCCCTATCTCGCCGCGCTGACCCCGGCGCGGCTGTTCACGCTGATGACGGTCGGCATGGCGGGCGTCGCCGGCACGATCCTGGCGGCCTATGCCGGCCTGCTCGGCTCCGAATACCTCCCCTTTCTGCTGGCGGCAGCATTCATGTCCGCGCCGGGCGGCATCCTGATGGCCAAGATCATCATGCCGGACGAGGATGAAGAACCGCCGGTGACGGAGGGCGAGATTGCCTTGCCAAAAGCGCGCATCAGTTCCGAAGGGCCGGCTGCCCTGACCGAAGGCGGCAAATCGCATGAAGTGGAAATCGCCGAAACTTTCGAAGAAGGCACCAAGCCGGCCAATATTATCGAGGCCGCAGCCCAGGGCGCGCAAACCGGCGTCAAGCTGGCGGTGGCGGTTGGCGCGATGGTGCTGGCGTTTGTGGCACTGGTCGCGCTGGCCAATGGCCTCCTAGGTTCGGCGGGCGGGCTGCTTGGATACCCTGACCTTTCGTTCCAGCAGGTGCTCGGTTGGGTGTTCGCGCCGTTCATGTTCCTGATCGGTGTGCCGTGGACTGAAGCGGGCACCGCAGGCGGGCTGTTCGGTACCAAGATCGTGCTCAACGAATTCGTCGCCTTTATCGAACTCGGCCAGCTTGGCCCCGAAGTCCTCAGTGACCGCAGCCGCGCCATCGTGACCTTTGCATTATGCGGCTTTGCCAATTTCAGCTCTATTGCTATCCAGATGGCGGTGACCGGCGGACTCGCTCCGAACCAGCGGCCCGTGATTGCCAAGCTCGGCCTCAGGGCGCTGGCGGCAGGATCGCTGGCCAATCTGATGAGCGCGGCGCTGGCCGGCCTGTTCATTCTATAACAGAGACATTTGATGACCGATATTACCTCCGATTCCATCGCTTCCGTTTCCCTCGCCCGCCCGTTGGCGGATATTGCCGACGAACTTGGCCGCAGCTTTGCCGAGTTCGGTTTCGGGGTGGTGCGCGATCACGGGATTCCTGCGAATCTGATCGCGCGCGCCGAAGAACTTTCGAAACAATTCTTCGCGCTGCCGGACGATGTGAAGCGCGCCTACAAGATCGAGGGAGGCGGCGGTGCGCGCGGCTATACGCCGTTCGGTACGGAAAAGGCCAAGGATGCGCAGGTCCATGATCTGAAGGAATTCTGGCACGTCGGGCGCGATTTGCCTGCGGGCCACCCGCTGGCCGAATATATGGCGCCGAATATCTGGCCGTCAGAGGTGACGGGCTTCCGGGAAACTTTCGAGGAACTCTTCGCCGCCTTCGACAAGGCAGGCGACACCATCCTGCGCGCAATTGCGCTTCACCTGGGGCTGACGGAAGATTTCTTCGCTGCCACGGTGGAGGACGGCAATTCGGTCATGCGCCTGCTGCATTATCCGCCGCTCGACAGCGCCGAGGCGGAAGGCGCGATCCGCGCCGCCGCACATGGCGATATCAATACCATTACGCTGTTGCTGGGCGCGGAAGAAGCAGGCCTAGAGCTGCTGACCCAGCAGGGTGAATGGCTCGCCGTCGATCCGCCGGAAGGCGCGCTGGTGGTCAATATCGGCGATATGCTGGACCGGCTGACCAATGGAAAACTGCGTTCGACCACCCACCGCGTGGTCAACCCGGCGGGCGAGGCCGCGCACCGGGCGCGCTATTCCATGCCCTTTTTCCTGCATTTCCGGCCGGACTATGTGATCGAGACTTTGCCCAGCTGCATCAGCAGCGAATCGGCCGGCGATATTCCCCCACCAATTTCGAGCCACGAGTTCCTGTTGCAGCGCCTGCGCGAGATCAATCTGGCCTGAAGGGCAGCTTTTGCACAGGCCGGTAATACCTGAAATCATATTTCTTGGAATTGTTGCATTGCAGCAACAGCCGTGAAGCCCGCAGAAAACGTGGGTTTTTTGGGCCTGTTTTTCGTCCCGGATATGTTTGGCGCAAATTGTCACGGTCCGGTAACAAAACTTACTCCTTAGCGTCGTTCGCCGGTCTTATCGGGGCCTGACTATTCGTTTAACGCCCCTCCTTATTTACCGCGAACGTCACGCAAGGGAACTCTGCATGAAACTTAAATATCTTCTGGCGGCAAGCGTCGTCAGCCTCTCCGCAGCTGCAATCCTGCCCGCGCCGGTCATGGCGCAGCAGATTACATCCGGAATCGAAGGATCAGTTGATAGCGCGGATGGCACGGCCATAGCCGGTGCAACGGTTGTGATCCGTGACGAACGGACGTCGCAGGAACGCACCGTTACGGTGGGCAACGATGGATCGTTCCGCGTCGGCAACCTTATCCCTGGCGGTCCTTACACCGTCACTGCGACCGCTCCTGGCTTCGAAGGTCAGACGGTCACAGGAAGTTTCATTAGCCTTCAAGGGAACACGTCGTTCTCATTTGAACTTTCTCTGAGCGACGCCGGTACCGACAATGTCATCGTGGTAAGCGGTGCGCGCGCCAATGCAACCCAGCTTGCAGTGGGTCCGGGTCAGTCATTCGGGCTAGATACGCTGGAAGGGTTCCCATCGATATCGCGCGATATTCGCGACATCATCCGGCTTGATCCGCGTGTATCGTTGGACCGTGACGGGGCTGACCGTGTTTCGTGCCTTGGCGGTAACGATCGATCAAACAGCTTCACCGTTGATGGTATCGTTCAGAACGATGCTTTCGGCCTTACCGATACGCCATTTGCTGCGCGTAGCTCGCTGCCGATCCCATTTGACGTAATCCGTGAAACCTCGGTTGAATTCGCGCCATTTGATGTCGAATATGGCCAGTTTACCGGCTGTGCGATCAACGTTGTAACCAAGTCGGGTTCCAATCAGTTCCACGGTTCTGCCTTCTTCACTTTCCGAAATGAAGACTTGCGCGGCAACAAGCTGGATGGGGCCGACTTCACTTCATCGCCATTTGAAGAAAAACGCTGGGGCGCAACATTGGGCGGTCCGATCATCCCCGATCGCCTGTTCTTCTTCGGCGGTTACGAAGAAACGAGCTTGCCCAACAGCAATGACACAGGTCCAGCCGGGAGCGGTTTTGCCAATGAAGTCAATTACGCCACGCAGGCGCAGTTTGATGAATTCGCACAAATCGCCAATGACGTATACGGACAGGATGTTGGCGGTTATCCGACGGTTCTTCCCGAATCGAGTGTTCGCTATTTCGGCCGTATTGATGCCTACATCACTGACCAGCACCGACTTGAAGCGACTTATCAGCATCTCGATGAAATCAACGTAACGCCCGATGTAGCGTCAAACAATCTGACTGGTCTCAACAGCTATAATAACCAAGGCACGCTGTCTGATTATTATTCGGTCCGCTTGTTCTCTGAATGGTCGGATAACTTCTCGACTGAAATCCGGGCGTCGCGTTCGGACATTACCGATCGTCAAGGACCTTTCGGCTTTGGCGAAGCGCAGGATGCCAATCCAACCGTACGTCTGGAAGTCACAGTTCCAGGCCCCGGTGCGACAGGGACTCTTTCGACCGGCCCGGGCATCTTCCGTTCGGCCAACGCGCTGGAGCAAACTGTTGATCAGCTTAAGATCAAGGCTAACCTCCAGGCAGGCAACCACCAATTAACCTTCGGAGGCGAGGTAAACAGGCTCGACGCGTTCAACCTGTTCGCCATCAACGCGACAGGGACCCTGTCGTTCGCCAATCTTGCTGATTTCCGTGAAGGTCTGATTACCGGGGGGACGATTGCTGCGACCGGTTCAGGTGACATCAACGAGGCAGGCGCATCATTCCGCCGGACGATCTACACAGCCTATGCGCAGGACAAATGGCAGGCGACTGACCAACTTAATCTTCTGATCGGTGCCCGTGTTGACTGGTATGATGGCGATGCTCCACGTCAGAACCCGCTCTTCGTTGAACGTTATGGTTTCACCAACGCTACTCCGTTCAGCAAATTCGATCCGTTGTTTTTGCCTCGTTTGGGCTTCACTTACGATCTCTACAACGAGGGCTTCTTCCGTTCTACGGTACTGAAAGGCGGCGTAGGCATCTTTGGCGGTGGCGATCCGACTGTATGGTTCTCCAACGCATTCTCGAACAATGGTTTCTCGACCGGCAATGGTTCGACAGCAGCTGCTGGTTGCAGCACTTTGCCACGAAGTGGCGGCAAGATTGACGTGGTTGTGAACGGCCAGTTCACCGGCTTCCCGCAGTGCGCAGCGGATGCTGGTGGTGCGATTGCTGCGGCTGGTAGATCATCGGTCCAGTCGACCGATCCCGATCTCAAATTGCCGTCCGTGGTGCGTGCCAATATCGGCCTGCAAACCACTTTCGGCACCGAAGGCGGCTTTTTCAGTAACTGGAACCTGAATCTCGACTATATCTACAGCCAGTTCCGCAACCCGCTGAACTGGGCCGAATTGCCTTATGCAATCAATACCACGAAGGGTTTAAACGGTTTCACGGCTGATGGTCGTCCAATCTATCAGGGTATTGACCTGCTTGATGCGCGGTGCAGCGGTGCGACTTACAGCGGCCCCAGCGGAACTACGGGCGGATATACCGGCGTAACTGCCGCCTGCCTCAATACGCGCCGGGTGGATGAAATCCAGCTGACCAATGCTGGCAAATATGAAAGCCATGTTGCCTCGGTGGTTCTGTCCAAGAACTTTGGCGGCATGTTCACCGACAATGGCAATCTTCGGGTCAATCTGGGCTATGCCTTCACCGACGCCGAAAATCGCCGGGCAGCGCGTAGTTCGACTGCGACATCGAACTTCGGCAAATCGGCATATTTCGATGTGCAAGACCCAGAGGCAGCAACGTCCAACTATCAGACGAAGCACAATATCACTTTTGCCGCGAATTTGCGGGAAGAGTTCTTCGGTGACTATGGCACCGAAATCGGCCTTGTGTTCATTGCACGCTCGGGCCGCCCGTACAGCTTGACGTTTGATGGATCGCCGTTCAACAGCCTGTCGAGCAGCCGCGATTCAGCGCTGCTTTACGTGCCGACGGGTCCGAATGATCCAAACGTTTCGCCTTTGTCGAATGCAGCGTCTGTCCAGTCGTTGATCGATTATGTGGCTGGTACGAATTGCAAATACACGCCGGGTGAAACGATCAAGGCGAACACTTGCGAAGCCAAATGGTATTACGACATGGATATGCGTATCAGCCAGGAACTTCCGGGCTTCGGTAGATTTGCTGGTCTCAAGGATCGCTTCACGCTGTTTGCTGATTTCGACAATGTCCTGAACTTGCTCGACAACAGCTGGAACGTTTTTGAAACCGTACCGGGTAATACGTTCGCTGGTGGTGATGGCTCATTGGTCGATGTGGTTGATGGCGGTGTGGATAGCCAGGGCCGCTACATCATTAGCGGTTTTTCACCTGATGATGGCGTCAACCGCGTTTCGTCGGCATCCATCTGGAAAATTCAGGTCGGCGTTCGTTACGAATTCTGATCCGGGTTACATAATTTGAATTGCGGCGGCGGCATCCTTTGGGTGCCGCCGTTTGCATTTGGCGATGAGAAGTCAGGCCGTTCAGGCGGCGCGCAGAAATTCCTCGGCCAGCGCGCTACTCTGCGCGGTGTCACCATGTTTCAGGACGCGCTCCAAGGCGCTGGGACGGATGACCAAATCCCCTTCGTCGAACATCCCGGCGGTGCCCGCAACATTGTGGACGATTTGCACCAGTTCCAGCGCCTTGGCGCCTTCCAGCCGGTTTTCACGGATGGCCCGGCATGCCGCGTCGAGCACTTCCTGACGGCGGATGTGCCATTGCCGCGCCAGCCGCTCGGCAGCGGAAGGGGGCTGGCCGGGCAGGTTTGATGCGGCGGGCGCTTGCTTGCCCCCAAGGTAAGCCCTGCGGCGGCAGAATGATATCGGCGTTCGTACAGGTGATGGCATTTCCTCCCGGCCAAATATGCAGGAACGCGCCCCGGCAG
>JAGXGU010000121.1 GCA_024636575.1 Altererythrobacter sp. | reverse complement strand
TGGGGGTACAACGCGCACGCCGCCACCCGCAGGGCTTTTTACCCGCCAGACCATGATGTTCAGCACTGTTCCCTGAAGCGGCATGTCCCCTCGCCATGCGTCACGGGAGCCGGGCGGCGGTGCTATGCCTTGTTTCCGCGGACTGCCATATTGTCGATCAGGCGTGTCCCGCCAATGCGCGCGGCGACCAGCAGGCGGCCTGCGCCGCGGCCTGGTTCGTCCCATCTTTGCAGGCTGCCCGCGTCTGCCAGTTCGGCATAGTCGACCGATGTAAAGCCAGCGCCGAGCAGTTCATCTTCTAGCGCGGCGAGGGTGGCGGGGACTTCCTGCCCCGCTTCGATGCGGGCAATCGCTTCCTGCATTGCACGCGGCAAAGTTGCGGCGGCAGCCCGGTCTTGCGGTGAAAGGTAGCGATTGCGGCTGCTCATCGCCAATCCGTCCGGCTCGCGCACGGTGGCAATCCCTGCGATCCGGTCCGGTTCGGGGAAGGTGAGGTCGAGATCGCGGGCCATGCGCCGGATCACCGCCAATTGCTGCCAGTCCTTTTCGCCGAAACAGGCCACATCGGGGCGCACCTGGTTGAATAATTTGCACACTACGGTGGCGACTCCGTCGAAATGTCCCGGCCTGTCGGCGCCGCAGTAATTTTCCGCTACGCCGGCAACGGAAATGCTGGTGGCGAAACCTGCAGGATACATTACCTCGACCGGGGGGGCCCACAGCAGATCGACACCTGCGGCGGACAGCAGGGCGCTATCCGCCTCCAACTGGCGGGGATAGGCGTCCAGATCTTCGTTGGGCCCGAATTGGGCTGGATTGACGAAAATCGATACGCAAACATGGTCCGCGCGGGACTGTGCCTCCCGTACCAGCGTCAAATGGCCATCATGCAGCGCGCCCATCGTGGGCACCAGCGCCAGCGTTTTGCCGGGCTGGCGTAATAAAGCGACAGAAATTCTCAACATCTCGAGACGGGTGATGGTTTGCACGGGGCGGGCCCCTCCGATAAGAGAACAGACGGATCCACCTAGCCTTGGGCGGGTTGGAAAAACAATGCACAACCACGATATTCAAAGACGACACGCAAAGTCGACGGGCAAGCACCCGATACAAGCGCCGAAGGACAATTTGCCACCGTGCCCGACAAAATCCCACACCGAATTACCTTTGCGAATGAGAAAGGCGGCACCGGCAAATCGACCACCGCCGTCCATGTGGCGGTCGCGTTGGCCTATCGCGGTGCGAAAGTGGCCGCGCTGGACCTCGATCCGCGCCAGCGCACATTCGCCCGCTATTTCGAAAACCGGGGTGAAACCGAGGTGCGCCGCGGCATTACCTTGCCGGGTGCAAAGGTTGAAACCTTCACCGGCACCAGTGTCGAGGAATTCGAGGAGGCTGCCCGCCGGCTGGGCGAAGGGGCGGATTTCCTGATCGTCGATACGCCGGGCCGGGATGATCCCTTCGCCCGCCACGCGGCGACCGAGGCGGATACGCTGGTGACACCGCTGAACGACAGCTTCGTTGATTTCGACCTGATTGGACAAGTCGATGCGGAAAGCTTCAAGGTCCGCCGGCTCAGCTTCTATGCCGAATTGATCTGGGAAACACGTAAGGCCCGCGCGCTTTCCCGCCGCCAGGAAATCGACTGGGTGGTGGTGCGCAACCGCACCGGTCATGTCGAGGCCCGCAATATGCAGCGGATCGAGAAAGCACTGAAAGAATTGTCCAAACGCGCCGGTTTCCGGATTGCCAAGGGCTTGTCCGAACGGGTGATCTACCGCGAATTGTTCCCCTCCGGGCTGACCTTGCTGGACAAGGGGCATCTGGGCGAACTGGGCACCAGCCATATCGTCGCACGGCAGGAAATGCGCGCGCTGCTGGCGGGGCTCAATCTGCCCGATTTGGGCCTGGCTGCAAACGATGGCTCGCCCCCAGGACCAGACAGCTTGTCCGGCAAGAAAGCCGCTGCAGCATGATCCGCCTGCTGGTCATCGCTGCGGTCATCTGTATCGGATGCAAGCTGGCGTTCGGCCGCTGGCCGTGGGAATTCGCCACCGGAAAAAGTACGCGCCAGCAAGCGCTGCTTCGTGCCCGCCAATTGCTGGGCGTTTCCTCAAATGCCTCGCGGCAGGAAGTGCTCGATGCACACAAGCGCCTGATCGCCATGGTCCACCCCGACCGAGGCGGCACCAATGCCCAGGTGCACGAGGCGAATGCTGCGCGCGATTTGTTGATCGATCAACTACCCCCCCAAACTGAGGAATTGCCATGAGCCACAATTTCGATCCGTCCGTCCTCAGGGAATATGATATCCGCGGGATCATCGGTGAAACGCTGGGGCCTGACGATGCTCGCGCGATTGGCCGGGGCTTTGCCACCTTGTTACGGCGCGCAGGTGGTTCGCGGATCGCTGTGGGTTACGATGGCCGGGTCAGTTCGCCCATCCTGGAACGCGCGTTGATCGAGGGGATCAATGCCAGCGGGTGCGACGTTGTCGCCATCGGGATGAGCGCCACCCCGATGCTGTATTACACGGAAGCTTCAGCCGAAGATGTGGATGGCGGCATTGAGATAACAGGCAGCCACAATCCCGCCAATTACAATGGCTTCAAGATGGTATTTCAGGGGCGCCCCTTTTTTGGCGAGGACATCTTGCGCGTCGGCAAAATGGCCGCCGCGGGTGATTGGGACGATGGTACCGGAACGGTCGAAAGCCGCTCTATCCTTGCCGAATATATTGATCGCATCCTGCTCGGCCTTGATGGCATCGAGATGGATGTTCTGAACGGTCTGCGCATCGGCTGGGACGCGGGCAACGGTTCCGCCGGCCCCGCTCTGGAAGCCCTCGCCGCGCGCCTGCCGGGCGAGCATCATCTGCTGTTCACTGATGTCGATGGTAATTTCCCTAATCATCATCCGGACCCCACTGTGGAGGCCAATCTGGAGGACCTGCGGACGCTGGTCGCGGAGAAGAACCTCCATTTCGGAGTTGCATTTGACGGTGATGGCGACCGGATCGGTGCGATCGATGGAGAAGGCCGGGTTATCTGGGGCGATCAATTGCTGATGATTTATGCGGAGGACCTCCTTTCGCGCATGCCCGGTGCTACTATTATAGCGGATGTGAAGGCTTCCCGGGCGCTGTTCGACCATATTTCTGCACACGGCGGCACGCCGCTGATGTGGAAGACCGGCCACAGCCTGATTAAATCCAAAATGAAGGAAACAAATTCGCCGCTGGCCGGGGAAATGAGCGGCCATGTGTTTTTTGCCGACACATATTACGGGTATGACGATGCGCTGTATGCCGCAATCCGGCTGATCGCGGCCTCGGCGCGGTTGGGCAAATCGGTCACCGAACTGCGCAGCGCCATGCCGGCGATGGTCAACACGCCGGAAATGCGTTTCCAGGTCGATGAAAGCCGGAAATTCGCCGCAATCGACGAGGTGAAAGCGCGCCTTTCGAAAACCGACGCGGTGGTGGATGGAACCGATGGTGTGCGGGTAACCAGTCCTGACGGCTGGTGGCTGCTGCGCGCGTCGAATACCCAGGATGTGCTGGTCGCCCGGGCCGAAAGCGAAACCGAGGGCGGACTGGAACGGCTGATGGCCCAGATTGACGAGCAACTCGCCCTGTCTGGTCTCGAACGCGGAGAAAGCGCGGCGCATTGATGTCCCGCTTGCGGAACCGATGGCCTGCGCCCATCGCTTGAGCGGTGATGCAGGCAATTTTTCCTCCCGAGATTGAGAATTGGTTTACGGCACGCGGCTGGCGCATCCGCAGCCATCAGCAGGATATGTTCACCGCCAGCCGGGCCCGGCGCCATGCCATGCTGGTGGCCGACACCGGAGCGGGGAAGACCCTGGCGGGATTCCTGCCGACGCTGGCGGAATTCTGTCCCAGCCAGTTTGGCGATGAGGGCCCGCCGGAGGGGCTGCACACGCTGTATGTGTCGCCGCTGAAGGCGCTGGCGCATGATGTGCAGCGTAATCTGCTCGCGCCGGTCGAAGAAATGGGCCTGCCCGTGCGGATCGAGACCCGCAGCGGGGATACCCCGTCCGACCGCAAGAAGCGCCAGCGCAGCAAGCCCCCACATATCCTGTTGACGACACCGGAATCGCTCTCGCTGCTGCTGTCCTATCCCGACAGTTTCACGATGTTTGCCGGGCTCAAACGGATCGTGATCGACGAGGTCCATGCCTTTGCCACCGGCAAGCGCGGCGACTTGCTGGCGCTGTGCCTCAGCCGGTTGCAGGCCATCTCTCCCAGGGTGCAGCGCGCGGCCTTGTCTGCCACCGTCGCCCGGCCGGAGGAATTCCGCGCGTGGCTGGCCCCGTGGGGCGATGTCGGCGCGGTGGAACTGGTGATCGGGGAAGAAGGCGCGCCGCCGGAGGTCGAAATCCTGTTGCCCGAAGGGGAGCGGGTTCCGTGGGGCGGCCATGCGGCGATCTGGGCCATTCCGCAATTATACGAATTGATCCGGGCGAACCAGACGGTGCTGATCTTCACCAACACCAGGTTCCTCGCCGAATATATTTTCCAGCATCTGTGGGATGCAAATGAAGACAAATTGCCCATCGGCATCCACCACGGGTCGCTGTCGAAAGAATCGCGCCGCAAGGTCGAAGAGGCTATGGCGCGCGGCGAATTGCGCGCATTGGTTGCAACCGCCAGCCTCGATCTGGGCGTGGATTGGGGCGATATCGACCTGGTGGTCCAAATGGGTGCGCCCAAGGGATCTTCCCGGCTGTTGCAGCGGATCGGCCGGGCCAACCACCGGCTCGACCAGCCCAGCCGGGCGGTACTGGTGCCCGGCAACCGGTTTGAATTTCTCGAGGCAACTGCGGCCAAGGAAGCCGTCGATGAAGGCCAGCGGGACGGGGAAGATTTCCGTCCCGGTGGGCTGGACGTGTTGGCCCAGCATATCATGGGCTGCGCCTGCGCCGCGCCTTTTGACGAAGCGGAATTGCTGGCAGAGGTACGCTCATCGCTTTCCTATCACTGGGTCGATGACGTAATCTGGCAGCGCGTGCTGAACTTTGTCGCGACCGGCGGATATTCGCTGAAAGCCTATGACCGGTTCAAGCGGATAACGCGCGATGCGAACGGGATATGGCGGCTCAGCCACCCGGAACAGGCCGCGCGCCACCGGCTGAACGCCGGGATCATCATCGACAGTCAAATGTTCGATGTGCGTTTCCGCAACGGGCGCTCGCTGGGGCGGGTGGAGGAACGATTTGCCGCCAGCTTGCGCCCCGGCGATACTTTCGCTTTCGCGGGCATCAGTCTGGAAGTGGAACGGGTCAAGGAAACCGAGATAATCGTGCGGGCATCCAGGAAATCGGCGATGATCCCATCCTATGGCGGTGCGCGCATGGCGCTCACCACCCATCTGGCGGAGCGAGTCCGCGCATTGCTAAGCGATCGGGCGGGGTGGGGGCGCTTTCCCGATGATGTGCGTGAGTGGCTGGAAATGCAGGATCACCGGTCGGTCATGCCCGGGCCGGGGCAATTGCTGGTGGAAAGTTTCCCGCATTCGAAACGTGAATATACCGTTTTCTATACATTCGAGGGGTGGAACGCGAACCAGTCGCTGGGGATGCTGATTACCCGGCGGATGGAGACAATGGGGCTGCAGCCCGGCGGCTTCGTGGCGAATGATTATTCGTTGGGCGTGTGGGGGTTGAAGCGGGTTGATAATCCCGCCCTGCTGCTATCCCCCGATATTCTGGGCGACGAATTCGCGGCGTGGATCGAGGGTTCGCATTTGCTTCGCCGGGCATTTCGCGAAGTGGCGGTGATCGGCGGTTTGGTGGAACGGCAGCACCCGGGCAAACGCAAGAGCGGAAAGCAGGTAAGTTTTTCGACCGATCTGATTTACGATGTGCTGCGCAAATATGAACCGGATCACCTGTTGCTGGATGCGGCCTGGGCCGATGCCAGGGCGTATATGACCGATATCGGCAGGCTGGGCGCGCTGCTCGACCGTTCGGTTGATCAGATGGTGCATGTCCGGCTCGACCGGGTCAGCCCGATGGCAGTGCCGATCATGGTAATGATCGGGCGTGAGAGCGTGCCGCAGGGCGCGGTCGACGATGTGCTGCTGCTGGAAGCGGAACGGCTGGCCGATGCGGCGATGCGGGCTGATCCGCTGGCAGACGGCGAGAGAGACTAGATAGCGTTCCTGACCGGGCTGATTTGCGGATTGGCCGGTACCCCTTTTTTCAAGAATCGCCAGTCCCCCGGGGTGGTGGCCGGGCGAATCCGCTTTCTGCCAAGTAGCCTCAAAAAAGGGGGCGGATCGCTCCGCCCCCTTTCGGAGAATTCAGGATTGGCGGTGCTTATGCGCCAGCTTTTCCGAAAGTCCGGTATTTTTCGTTGCCGACAAATCCGAACTTGGTCACGCCGGAGCCCTTGATGATGTTCAGCACCTTGGCCGAAAGGTCGTAGCTTGCCAGTGGTTCGGGTTCAAACTGCAGTTCCGGTTCGATCGCGAACGCCAAGGTTTCCTGGAGGTTGCGGACCAGTTCGTTCTGATCGATGGCTGTGCCGTTCCACAGAATTTCACCCGTCTGAGTCAACACGATCTTGTTCTTGATCGGATCTACCTGATCTTCCGGCGTGGGCACATCGCTCGGCTGCGGTAGATCGATATCTACCGAGTGGGTGGCCACGGGGATGGTGATGATAAACATGATGAGCAGAACGAGCATGACGTCGATGAGCGGCGTCGTGTTCATCTCCATCATCGGCGAACCATCGTCCTTGCCGCCTGAAATTGCCATCGTGGGTTACTCCTGAATATTCAGCCCAGCTTTGCCGGGCGCGAAGTTAGTTCCTTGATCAGGCAGGCCAGCTGGCCCGCCTGGTCAGGCCGGTCAACCGTTGGGATCGACCGGATTGGAAATGAAGCCAACGGTCGGATAACCGGCCGCTTGCACGTTGTAGATCGTCCCTGCAACGCACTGCCAAGGCGCATTTATATCGCCGCGAATGTGGACCTGCGGGATGAGATCGGGATCCTGCATGATCACTTCGGGGCCGCCAGCGCGGGTCACAATGTCATCAAGACGCTTGAAGGCATCATCATACAATTCCTGCGATGTCACCGGGGTCGTATTGTTGAAATAGATCCGGCATTCGCCTTCGCGTGATGCGCCCTCGAAGCCCGGCTCACCAGCAGTGCGCCCTGCTGTATCGGTCGTGCTGACCGTCAGCAGAAGATTTTCCACCTTATCCTTCGATTCGATGGATTCCATGATCGGCAGCTTGAGCTTGTCGATTGTCTGGATCGCAACCGGAACTGCGATAAGGAAGATGATGAGGAGCACCAGCATCACGTCGACGAGCGGCGTGGTATTGATGTCCGACATCGGCGTTTCTGTGCCACCGCCGCCTGCCGAAATTGCCATGGCTAAATCCTATCCTGAACTATTAAATACATTGGATCGCTTAGGAGATTGCCGGGGCGGCATATCGCGGCCGCCCCGGCATTTCCCGATCAGGCCTTGGGTGCAGTAACCGGACGTGCAGCGGGCTTGGCAGCTGCGCCAGCCTGCTGGGTCGAAGCCTTGGTCATCACGGCCGGACGGACAGCACCCTTGGAGTTGATGTTGGCAAGCAGGTCGGTCGAAAAACCGGCGAGCAATTCGGCGATCCG
>JAGXGU010000120.1 GCA_024636575.1 Altererythrobacter sp. | reverse complement strand
CGGACAAGAAATAAGTCGGAAGACTTCGGAGTAATACGAGATGGCACATAAAAAAGCAGGCGGTTCATCCCGCAACGGTCGCGACTCAGCAGGTCGCCGCCTTGGTGTTAAAAAGTTCGGCGGTCAGGAAGTGATCGGCGGCAACATTCTCGTGCGTCAGCGCGGCACCAAGTTCTATCCCGGCAGCAATGTGGGCCTGGGCAAGGATCACACCCTTTTTGCAACCGCAGAAGGCCGCGTGCGTTTCCATTCCGGCAAACAAGGCCGCAAATACGTGTCGGTCGACATGATGGCGCAAGCCGCAGAATAAGCGGACGTTTCCACTACCAGGGGCCGTCCAGCAGGATGGCCCAGCCGGTTCAAACCGGCACCGAAGAGGGAGAATGGGCCACCTTGTTTCAAGGGGGCCGGTCTCCCTTTTATCGTTTCTCCCTCATGCGAATTCCGGGCGCAAACAGGTCTCGGACTGGCGAAAAACGCTTTCGCCGCAATGGGAATGTCACGCAAACACCTTAACAGTGAATGCGGGGCGAAAGGAGAGACGTTCCATGTTCTATCGCAGTGGAAGACTGTTCCTGCGGCCTGCGTGGCCAGAGGATTGGCTAGGTATCTGGCAGGGAATCGCCGACGAGCGCGTCACCCGCAATCTGGCAGCTGCGCCGTGGCCCTATACGCAGGACCATGCCCGAACCTTCGTTTCATCGCCGCGCGATTCCCGGCATCCGAATTTCCTGCTGACAGAACCACGTAAAGGCGGCGCAATCATCGGTTGTGCGGGTCTTGATCCGCATGAAGGCAAGGTCCAGCTCGGCTATTGGATCGCACGCCCCCATTGGGGGCAGGGTTATGCGACCGAGGCGACCAAGGCAGTGCTCGAAATTGCGCGGATGCTTGGCCACGAACAGATCGTTGCCAGCCATTTCCTGGATAATCCGGCATCGGGCAGAGTGCTGCGCAAGGCCGGTTTCAGGCCTACCGGTCGGATCGAACCGCATCGCTGCATGGCCCGGAATGGCGATGTGGATGCCGCTGTATATGTCCGTGATCTTGCGGATGATAACCGGATGCCCCAGCGCGCCGCGTAACGTAGGCCGCGCCAGGGGTGTCGGGTAGCGTCGGGTTTATTCCGCCGGCATCACAGCGTCGGGAAATTCACTCTCGTACAGGCGGATCAAGGACCGGTCATCATGGTTCCACGGGTGGAATCCGGGCATGAAGTAGGCGCACCACTGCGGGAATATGCGGCGCAGGAAACCCGGCTTCAGCAGCAGGTAGGACGCGATTTCCCATTTCCACTTCAACCCGGTGAGCCCGTCCTGCGCCAGCAATTCTGCCATGTCGCCGACCCGGTGGCCGATAAACCGCTTGGTCACGATCAGCATCATGATGGACTTGACCTTCCAGCGTTTGAAGCGGCTCCAGTCGCGGGTTGCATGCAGCCAGGTGTCATAGGCGACGCCCTTGTGCTCGACTTCCTCGGCGGAATGCCAGCGCCACAGTTCGCCCAGATCACCGGCCGCCCCATGAAGATGCGAAGGCTGGGTCAGCAATTCCTGGCCCAGCATGGCAGTAAAATGTTCCAGCGCCATCGTGGCGGCGAGATTGAGGATCTGCGGGCGGCCCTTGGTCAGGGCAAGCATTTCTTCCACGCGCCTGTCGATGAATTCGATATCGTAACCGGCGCTTTCAGCCAGCTTGTTGAATACGATGTGTTCGCGCGTGTGGTTGACTTCCTGCTTTACGAAGGCGCGGATTTCGGCCGCCAGTTTTGGCGGCGCGCCATCGCGGTGCGCCTTTACCGATTCGATGAAGAAAGCTTCGCCGCGGGGGAATGTGGCCGACAGCGCGTTGAACCATGCAGTGGCCACCGGATCATCGTTCAGCCACCAGCGTTTGGGCACTGCGCCGCGCGCAAACCGGCGATCACGCACGGTAATGGCCAGATCATCGGGGCTGCGGGATGTCGGTTGAAAATCGATCGTGGCGGGCGCGTTCATGGGTGTGTCCAATGTTTGACTTGAACGTAAAATAGCCACTACTTACACCAGTGTCAATAGTGGCGCCGCTGCCGACTGGCCTTGTCGAAGCGCGGTGCGCGTTCTAGGCGAGACTTCACGGATTGCCGCTCAATCGGGGTTTTTGAAGTAATGATCAGCCGTAAACGCCTATCCCCGGAAGAATCCCGCTCTGCCGCGCTACAGGCGGCGCGGGCCCTGCTGATAGAAAGCGGGCCGCAAGCAGTGACTTTGAAGGCCGTGGCGGGGCGCATCGGGCGGACCCATGCAAATCTGCTCCACCATTTCGGATCGGCATCAGGACTACAGAAATCATTGGCGGAACATCTGGCATGGACCGTGTGCGAGACCATCAAGGATGCGGTGCGGGCCAGCCGTGTGGGCCTGGGTACGCCGCGCGAAGTGGTCGATCTGGCATTCGACGCATTCGACAAGGAAGGCGCCGGCGCGCTGGCGGGCTGGATGCTGCTGACGGGCAATGAAGATGCGCTGGATCCGATTGTCGAGGCAATCCATGCCCTGGTGGACGAAATCGCGCCGGAGGAAGCGGATCACGGCCGGCTGAGCAAAATGCGGGTGCATGAAGAAACGCTGACGCTGGTTTTGCTGGCGCTGGGCGATGCATTGATGGGGGCGGCGCTGGCGAAATCGCTCAACCTTCCCCGCAGCACCGTGCGCGACCGGGCGGAACGGATGCTGACAGCTTCGGTGGAAGAAGGAATTCCTTCCGACTAGGCTACTCGCCTGCGGCCTGGTCGATCGGCTGCAAATGCATCCACGGGGGCGCCAGTTCCGCCGATATGTCGGCCACACGGCGATGATCTAGAGCGAGGCCGAGATCGGGATAGGCGGCTTTGCGGCGCTTGGCGTCGGATTGATCAAGCGGCACGACAACCAGCCGCCGATTGACCTTCTGCCGCCAGTTCATGCGGGCGGTATTTTCCTGCCCGATGTAGCACCCTTTTTCGAAAGAGACGCCGTGCAGTTCCGCGGCATTGGTTTCCAGCCAGAGGATATCCCCCAAATCGGCGCGGCCTTCCGGCACGCCCAGGTCCAGCCGGTGCGCCCGCCATGCAGAATTAGCGGGTGCATCCCTATCCGAAACATGGGCAATCCAGCGCAGCCCGAGATCGGGAAGTCGTGGATCCGTGGCTGCATTGCGGGGTGCATTTTCGCCGGCAGGGGGCTGCCAGTAAACGCCCAGGGAATCGTCCCGCCCAATCGTGATTTTCCGGCGTAGCCGGTAAAGCGACAGGCGCTTGACCAGATCGTCGGCTGCCGCTGCCTCGCAATCCACCAGCAGCGCGCCATCTTCGCCCGGCCACACAAGGAAATCGAACATCGCCTTGCCTTGTGCGCTCAGCAGTCCTGCCCACACAGGCAATGCCCCCGTCACATCATTGGTAACGAGGCCCTGCAGGAATGCGGAGACATCTTCGCTATCGTCTTGCGGCGTCAGCCGGATTACGGAGCGATCGAACAGGCGGGTGGCATTCATCCTGTCTAAATGGCCCTTTCCCACTGAAAATCAACGCCGCTGGCGGTCTGCACAACACATGCTATGGCGCGGATCATGCCCGTGCGTACATTTCTTCTCCTGATGTTTGTCTGCATGCTGTGGGCGCTCAACGTTGTGGTCAGCCGGCTGGTGGTGGACGGGATGGGGGTTCCCCCGCTGTGGTTTGCCGCACTCAGATCGCTGGTGGTAGTGCTGGTGCTCAGCCGGTATTTGCTGCCGCGCCCGCCGAAATGGCCGTGGGTTGCGCTGGTCACTTTCATGATCAGCGGCGGTTCTTTCGGCCTGCTGTTCGTGGGTTTACGCGATGCGACCCCATCGGCTGCTGCTGTCGTCAGCCTGTCGGGCGCGCCGCTGACCGTGGTGTTTGCGATCCTGATCCTGAAGGAGCAAGTCCGTTGGCGCCGGGGCATAGGCATCGCACTGGCGTTCCTCGGGGTCGGCGTGGCCATTGCGTCACCCAGCGGATGGTCGAGCAGTGTCGGCCTGATTTTCGTTGGCGCTTCGGCAGTTGTCGGGGCGCTCGGATCGGTATGGCTCAAAACGATCGACCTGCCGCCGCTGCGCCTTCAGGCATGGGCCGGACTGGTATCGGCACTGGTGCTGTTCCCGCTGAGCGCGCTGACCGAAAGTGGACAGGGCGCTGCGGTAATGGCTGGCGGTTGGCGTTTTGCGGCGGCCCTCGGATTTTCAGCGGTGGTGGTGTCGGTTTTTGCCCATACGGTCTATTTCCGTTTGCTGCGTGATCACGATGCCAATCTGGTTGCGCCGCTGACGCTGATGACCCCGATCTTCACCATTGCCGCGGGCGCTGCGATTACGGGCGATGAAGTGGGGCTTCAACTGCTGGTTGGCGCATTTATTGCCGGTGCGGGCGTGCTCGTGATCATGGTCCGGCCGAGCCGCGCATTGTTCAAACCCCTGTTGGTCCGCACCAGAATTTGAACGCGCGGGGGTGGGATTCTGGTGACAAGGCAAGCCTGGAATGCTTAGGGATTACCGCATGGCCGAAATTACCAAACTGACACTGCGCCGCCCGGACGATTGGCATGTTCACCTGCGCGATGGCGATGTGATGCGCGGCGTCGTGGCCCATACCGCGCGGCAATTCGCGCGGGCCATAGTGATGCCCAATCTTTCGCCCCCGGTCACGAGCATCGCGGCGGCAGAGGCCTATCGCGGGCGTATCCTTGATGCGGTGCCGGAAGGCGTGGATTTCACGCCCTTGATGACTGCCTATCTGACCGATAGCAGCGATCCGGATGAATTGGCGCGCGGATTTGCCAGCGGTGTGTTTACCGCGGCCAAGCTTTATCCCGCCAATGCGACCACAAATTCGGCCCATGGGGTGAGCGATATTGGTGCCATCCGGCCGGTGCTGGAACGGATGCAGGATATCGGCATGCCATTATTGATCCACGGCGAAGTGACCGATAGCGACATCGATATTTTCGACCGGGAGGCAGTATTTATCGACCGTACCCTGTCACGCCTCGTGCGTGATATTCCCGGCCTGAAGATCGTG
>JAGXGU010000119.1 GCA_024636575.1 Altererythrobacter sp. | reverse complement strand
TCACGGGACCTATCCCTTTGTCACCAGTTCCAACACCGTCAGCGGCACGGCCGCCAGCGGATCGGGCCTCGGCCCCAATTCCACCGGCTTTGTGCTGGGGATCGTGAAGGCTTACACCACCCGCGTCGGCAGCGGTCCGTTCCCGACCGAGCTGGACGATTCAGCGGGACAGCGGCTGGGTGAACGCGGCCATGAATTCGGCACCGTGACCGGCCGTCAGCGCCGCTGCGGCTGGTTTGATGCGGTGTTGGTGCGCCAGAGCTGTGCAATCAGCGGCGTCACCGGCATTGCCCTGACCAAGGTAGACGTGCTCGACGGGTTCGACACCGTGAAAATCTGCACCGGATACCGGCTGCGCGGCAAGATCATGGATTACTTCCCCGCCCATTCCGCCGATCAGGCCGAAGTCGAACCGATTTACGAAGAATTGGACGGGTGGAGCGAAACCACCGCCGGGGCACGCAGCTGGGCCGATTTGCCCGCCAATGCGATCAAATATATCCAGCGCATCCAGGAATTGATTGAAACGCCGGTTGCACTGGTTTCCACCAGCCCGCAACGTGACGACACGATCCTGGTGCGCGATCCGTTCCTGGATTGAGCCGGGCGCAATTGCAGCGTAGCGTGGGGCGATGAAATTATTCGCCGCCATCGCCCTGTGGTTTGTTGCCGCTTGCGTCCCGGTTGGCCCGCCGCCAGCCATGGCGAATGATGCCCGGGCAAGTTTCATACTGGTCGATAAATCGGACCGGACCTTGACCCTGTATGAAGGCGGCACGGCGGTGAAGACCTACCATGGCCTACAGTTCGGCGATGCACCAATCGGCCACAAACAATTTGAAGGCGACGAACGCACACCCGAAGGGCTGTATGTGATCGACACCCGCAATCCGGACAGCGCCTATCATCTCAGCCTGCGGATATCCTATCCCAATGCGCAGGACCGCGCCTTTGCCGCGGCGCGGGGCCGGTCCCCCGGCGGGGATATATTCCTGCATGGCCAGCCAAGTGCGCTACCTGCGGGCAGGGTGGCGGGAGACTGGACAGACGGCTGCATTGCGTTCTCAAACCAGGAAATCGAGGAATTGTGGGGCGCCATCCCTGATGGCACCCCAATCGAAATCAGGCCTTAGCCCCGCTGCCGCTCGACATGGCGATCCGCAGTTCCAGACGTTTTACCTCGCGCAATATGTTGAGCATATTCATGCGGTCCATCAGCCATTGTTTGCCTGCAATCTGGACCGTCCAGGCCGCCCAGCCCAGCGCCGCCCAGCGCAACATTGATTCCACGCCTTGCGCGTTGAGGAAGCCCCAGACGGCATAGACACCCAGGATCGTGAGCAGGAAGACTGCACTGTTGATCAGGATGATCCATCCCTTCATAGGCCCGCGAAACGTATCCCCAAGCTGGCGGAACATTCCCGGTTCCTGTTCCAGACCTTCCAGAAAGGCGCGGTCATCGGCGTCCAGCGCGCCGCGGATCTGTTCATCGATAGTGCTCATCATTCGTCTCCTGATAATGCCGCTTTCAACTTGCGGCGGGCATGAAAAAGGCGGGATTTGACCGTCCCGGCGGGAACGGCGGTCGCCTCGGAAATCTCGCCAAGGGACAATCCCTCGACGAAGAACAATTGGGCAGCGAGCCGTTGGTCCGGCGGCAGTGCGGCGAAAGCCTGCTTGATGGCGAGCTGTTCGTCGGGCGCAGTGGCTGCTTCTGCTGGCTCGCCGTCCCCTTCAACCGATCGGTTGCGGCCCTTGATCCGGCGTCTCAGTGCATCGGCGCAGCGG
The DNA here is from genome assembly GCA_024636575.1 of Altererythrobacter sp. Taxonomy (GTDB): domain Bacteria; phylum Pseudomonadota; class Alphaproteobacteria; order Sphingomonadales; family Sphingomonadaceae; genus Allopontixanthobacter. Next base: position 3,680 of record JAGXGU010000119.1, on the reverse strand, counting down.
CGGCGCAGGATCCCGAATGCCCACGGGGCAAAACGGGCCGGATCGCGCAAACGGACGAGATCGCGCAGGATCGAAATCCATGCATCCTGCACTGCGCCCTGCGCCATCTGGTCATCGCCGAGATAGCGCCGGGCGGCGCTCATCAACCGCGGCTGCCAGCGCGCGGCCAGCCGGTTTGCGGCGGCCCGATCCCCTGCCATGACCAGCGTGACTAGCAATTCGTCAAACACCTGTCCTGCGGCATTGGGGTCACTGACCTTTGAGCGTCCCGCTGGCCCCTGCTGTGTTTCCTGATCCATATGCCAGTGTAGTCGCGCCAAACGGGGTAAAGGTTCAATGCTCAATGCGTTCAACGCTGTATTTCATCACAAATTCTTGACATGAACTCGTTTTGTTCTACTCCTGTTCGAAAGATTTATGGGAGTCGGCGCATGGGGCAGGTAGATTTTCACTATGGCTACGGCACTGAAATTGCGGACAGCGGGATTGGTGGCGGCATGCGGGATGGGGCAGACGATCCTGCCATGGTCCCCCTGGCAGTTTCGATTTATGCCGCCCGGGGCCATATGCGCGATACCATGCGCGAAGATGCCCAAATGGCTGGTTTCAGCCTCGGCATGGTTGGTGAAATAGCTGATCTGGCGGACGGCAATGAACGGCCCTTGGGCGATGTTGTTCTGCTCGACTGTCCGATTGCCGAAGATGCGACCCCGGCTTTACTTGCGCAGTTGGACGCGCGCGCTGCGCAGGCCGGTGCGCAATTGGTGGTATCGACCAGCCTGGCCGCGCTCGACCATGTGTTTTGCAGCTTTGATCTCTCTAACCCGCAAATTCTGGTCGATGCAACTAGGTCGGAACACCTAGTTGCACTGGGCGTTATAATCGCGAAAACCACAAAAATGAAAGTTCGCGATCTCTCTGATGACGACAGGGTAACTCTGCTGAAACTTGCCGAACAGGTTGGCCAGATTGCTGATCGTCTTGACGGCCTGTCCCGGCCCGTGATGGCTGCGGGCAAGAGTGATGATGGCGGGGCGTTCCGTTTCGAATCACCAGACCCGGTCTTTAGCGGCAAGGATTTGGAAGATTCATCGGACCGTCTGGTGCGTGCGGCCCGTCCGGCACTGCCCGATCCGCGACTGGTGCGGCGAATTATCCATCAACGGCAATTGCGCGCCCGGTTTTTCGGTGGGGAACTGTTTGCCGATCCTGCGTGGGATATGCTGCTCGATCTTACCGCCGCCCGCGCCGAACATAAACGTGTGTCCGTGACCTCGCTGTGCATCGCCAGCGGAGTGCCGCCTACCACTGCACTGCGCTGGATTGCCCAGATGAAGGAATTCGGTCTGGTTGAACGGGTTCAGGACTCAGCCGATAAACGCCGGGCATTCATCGCGCTGACCGATAAAGCGGCGGACGCAATGGCACGGTACTTTGCGCAGTTGGATAAGGACGCGAAACGGGTGATTTGAAGGACGGGGCGGGCCATCCGGTTGATAGCGGGAAAACGGGCACGGTCATTCAGCGTATCCGGGCCAGACCGGGGCATCTATCGTCGCTGCAGGACCACTATCAAACCCGCCGGCAAATCCCCCGCGAATGGCAATATGCGCCGCAGTGCATCTGCCCGCGCGCGGTCCAGTATCTCCGTCGGAACACCCGCATCATGCAGCACCACATCGGCCGTGCCCAGCAGGCGGCATTGGCGCAGGGTCAGGTCTTCAGGATCGTCGCTGGTCAGGGCGATTTCCACCGTCCCGCTAATGGCAGGGGTGCCGGCTCCGGCCAGCCAGCTGTCCACCCGATCGGCCGAACCATTGTCCATCGGATCCAGCGGCCCGCCTTCGCCCAGCGCGGCGTCCAAGGCGCGGCGGCGGTCTGCGGCGGCAGGGTGGCGGGTTCTGATTGCCCCGCGCATCGCCTCCAGCTTTGCTGCCAGCGGGCCCAGTCCCGGCGGTAGCAACCGTTCCAGCCGCAGCCGCAATTGCTTGGCCAGACCGGCCGATGCGCCCGATGTGCCGATCGCGATCAGCACCGGATCACGGTCGATAATGCTGGGGGTGGTGAAATCGCACAGGTCGGGCCGGTCGGCCACATTGACCAGCAGGCCCTTGCTGCGCAGCCGCGTGGCGATCGCTTCCGCGGCTTTGCCGTCCTCCAGCGCGATGAAGGCGAGTTTTGCGTGATGCGCCTCCGGCTCCCCGCAAGGGATCCCACCGGCCCGTTCAACCAGCCGCGCCTTGGCCTCGCCCATTTCACCGGTCCCGATCACGACCACACGGGTGCCGGTAATGCGGTGGAGCAGGGGGAGAGAACGGATCATTGCCGCACTACTTCAGCCATTCCGGCACGCGTTCTGCCGACATGATATCGGCCGGCGGAAGTCGGTCTGCAACCACAGCATATTGATCGCCATCGACCAGCACCTCGGCCACGAAACCGCGGCTGTTGTAACTGGAAGCCATGGTGGCGCCATATGCTCCGGCGGTGCGGAAAACCGCCAGATCGCCTGCTTCCAGCGTGTCCATCTGGCGGTTCATGGCGAAGGTATCGCCCGTTTCGCAAATCGGCCCCACCACATGCGATTGGCTGTGCGCGCCGCTGGGAATGACCGCGTCGATATCATGCCACGCACCGTACATTGCCGGGCGCGCTAGATCGTTCATCGCCGCGTCCACCACCACGAACGGGCTGGCGTTGGAACTGCGCTTCACCCGGATTACCCGCGTCAGCAGAACGCCCGCATTGCCCGCGATCACGCGCCCCGGCTCGAACGACAGGGCCACATCCCAACCCTTCGTCACCCGTGCCACCATCGCGCCATATTCAGCGGGGCTGGGCATTACATCATCTGCCTTATAGGGCACGCCCAATCCGCCGCCGAGATCGGCATGGGTGACTTTCTGGCCCTGGGCACGCAATTCCGCGATCAGTGTACCAACCTTTTCAAACGCGGTTTCGAGCGGTTCCAGGCTGGACAGCTGGCTGCCGATATGCACCGCAATTCCGCGCATATCGAGGCCGGGCAGAGTGGCCAGTGCGGCGTAGATTTCCGCTGCGCGGTGGATCGGTACGCCGAATTTGTTTTCCGCCTTGCCAGTCGAAATCTTTTCATGGGTGCGTGCATCCACATCGGGATTGACCCGCAATGCGCAGCGCGCAATCTTGCCCAGCCGCACAGCGATTTCGGAAAGCTCGATCCCTTCTTCCTCGGATTCGAGATTGAACTGGCCGATTCCGGTTTCGAGGCCGTAGACCATCTCGTCATGCGTCTTGCCGACACCGGAAAAAACGATGTCCGCCGGGGCCATGTCTGCCGCCAGCGCCCGCGCCAATTCCCCGCCGGAAACCACATCGGCGCCGTAACCTTCGCGCTGCAGAACCTTCAGCACGGCGAGATTGGGGTTGGATTTCACGGCAAAGGCAATGTGCGGATTGGTCAGGCCGGACAATGCCTCGCGGTACACGCGTGCGTGGCGCACCAATGTGGCCTGGGAATATACATAGACCGGTGTGCCAACCTCTTCCGCAATGCGCGGCAGGGCGATGTCTTCAGCGTGGAGCACGCCTTCGCGAAGTTCAAAATGATTCATGAAACTGGCCGCGCTTTATTCAGGGGGAAGGTCGAAAGGATCATCTTCGCGTACTTCCGACCGTTTTCGCAGTTCCACATTACGTTC
>JAGXGU010000118.1 GCA_024636575.1 Altererythrobacter sp. | reverse complement strand
GGCTTGCCCCCCTGGCCTCGGCGCGGCCCTTCCGCGGTCAATTCGCGAGTAGCTATCTGTCGGCGCATGGCAGTTCCCCTTGGTGATTTCGCACAGAATCGGCGCTTGCCAAATCGAGCCACTTGTAGGAAAGTGAAAAACCCATCTGGTTAAAAGGAATTGCGCGTGATCAACCGCATTCGCGACATTCGCAAGGAAAAGGGCCTGACGCTGGCCGATCTGGCGGAGGCATGCGATCCGCCGACAACAGCGCAAACCATTGGCCGGCTGGAGACCGGAATGCGCAATCTGTCGATCAAATGGATGGACCGGATCGCGGCGGCTCTGGAAATTGAGCCTGAATTGCTCGTGCGGTCGGAAACCGCCGCCGCCCCTCAGGTGGTCGCAATATTGAACGAACATGGCGCCGACGCGCTGCGCAGCCCCCGCGATGCCATCCTCGCGACGGAACTTGGCGGCGATATGCCGCTGATTGTGCTGGTGGTGGAAGCAAGCAGCGGTGAGTACCGGCCGGGCGATCAAGTGTGGTTGCGGCAACTCGATCCTTCCGATGCGCCGCGCGCCATCAACCGTGATGTACTGGTTCCGCGCAAGGGGGGGCGCTTTGCATTCGGTCGGCTGATCGATCGCCAGGGATCGATGGTGGGCATCCTGCCGCCCGGTGCAGGGCAGAAACAGCAAGTGGTGGACGATCCGGCGTGGATCGCCGTGGCGGAAATGCTGGTCCGCAGATTATGAATCGCGTCCTGTCCATCGCGACACTCTATCCAAATTCCCACACCCCCCAGTTCGGAACCTTTGTCGCCCGGTCGATGGAGGCGCTGGCTGCGCGCGGTGACTGGGACGTTACGCTGATCAACCCGATCGGCATTCCGCCGATCCTGTTCGGTAAATACCGCCCGCTGGCCGCCCGCGCGACCGACGGGATCGAACACCGCGTCCATGTCTATCGCCCGACTTTTCCGTTGATTCCCAAATTGGGCGCTCGCTTCAATCCAGCGCTTATCGCAAGATCGGTGATCGGTCTGGCAAAACGGCTGCACGCAGAAAATCCGTTCGATCTGGTCGATGCCCAATTCTTTTATCCCGATGGCCCCGCAGCCGCGCGTATCGCCAGCGAATTGAACCTGCCTCTGTCGATCAAGGCGCGCGGTTCGGACATTTCCTATTGGGGACACAGGCCATTCGCACGGCGAAAAATGGTTGCAGCATCGCGTCAGGCAGCGGGGCTACTCGCGGTGTCGGAAGCGCTGGCCGATGACATGGCGCAGTTGGGCATGGACCGCGCCAGGATCACCATCAACCGCACAGGTCTCGACCGGGACCGGTTCCGCCCCCTGGATCATACCGGGATCCGCCGCCACCTGGGCAATGAACTTGGCCTGCAGCTGCCCTGCGACAGCCCGCTGCTGGTCACCGTGGGCTCACTTACCGTGCGAAAGGGACAGGAACTGGTCATCGCCAGCCTGCCGCAAGTGCCCGACGCACAGCTTCTGCTGGTCGGTTCGGGAGATGACCGGGGCAGGCTGGAGGCGCTGGCCCGCACCTTGAATGTAAATGACCGTGTGCATTTCCTCGGCTCGGTGAATCATGACCTCATGCCGATCATCCTGTCGGCTGCCGATGCCATGGTTTTGCCGTCTGCCAACGAAGGGCTGGCGAATGCCTGGGTCGAAGCCCTCGCCTGCGGCACACCGCTGGTAATTTGCGACGCGGGCGGCGCGCGCGAGCTGGTGACCAGCCCCGATGCCGGAGTGATCGTCGAACGCAGTGTGGAAGGTGTGGCGGCCGGTATCCGGCAGATACTTGCCAACCAGCCCGCACCCGAAGAGGTTGCCAAAATGGCCGAACAATTCAGCTGGGCCGCAAACGCAGCTTCACTCGCCGAATATTACAGCAAGATCATCCGCGCCTAGCCGGAAATCAGGATTCGCCGCGCGCGATACGTTCCTGCTTGTCCGCCACGTTTTCCTGCGGAATGAAGCTGTTCGATGTCACGCCCAGCCAGATCAGGATCGGCGCCGCCATATAGACCGAACTATACGTCCCGACGAAAATACCCAGCGTGATTGCGGCGACCAAGCCGAACAGGCTGGCCGGCCCGAACAGTAACAGTGGAACAAGCGCAATCAGTAGCGTCAGCGATGTCATGACTGTACGGGCCAGCGTTTCGTTGACCGACAGATCGAGCAATTCGGGCAGCGGCATCTTGCGGTATTTCTTCAGATTTTCGCGGATACGATCATAAATCACGATGGTATCGTTCAGCGAATAGCCGATGATCGCAAGAATGGCGGCGATGATCTGCAGGCTGAATTCCATCTGGAACAGCGCGAACATCCCCAGCGTCAGCGACACGTCATGCACCAGCGCAAACAATGCTCCGACCCCGAACTGCCATTCGAAGCGGACCCAGATATACATCGAAATCGCCAGCATTGCCGCGAGCAGCGCCAGCACTGCCTTTTCGCGGAATTCCCCGGCAACCTTGCCCGATACTGTATCGTTACCGTCCCGGATTACGTTATCGTATGTCGATTCAATCGTGGAAATGACCTCGTTGCCGATCGCGGTGGCTGCGCCAGGCGTGTCTTCAACAGCCTCCGGCAGCGGCACACGGATAGAAACCTGGTTGGCCGCACCGAAGCGCTGGATCACCGGATCGCCATAACCCAGCGCGCCAATCTGTTCGCGCAGCGAGGGGATCGCCGCTTCCTCCAGCTCTGAGAAGGTCAGGCGAACTTCCTGCCCCCCGGCGAAATCGACACCGTAATTCAGCCCCTTGGTCATCACCAGTGCCCAGCTCGCCGCGATCAGCAACAGGCTGACCACATAGAATGGCATCCGGTATTTCAGGAATTTGATGTTCGTATCGTCAGGGACGAGTTTTAGCAGTCGCATGATCCCTTATCCCCTCAGATGTTCAAATCTTGCGGACGCGCCTTGCGCAGCCAGCCGGCTACCCACATGCGCGTCAACGTGACAGCGGTGAAGACGCTGGTGAACAGGCCGATGATCAGCACCACGGCAAAACCGCGGATCGGGCCGGACCCGAAGATGAACAGTAGCACACCGGCGATGAAGTTGGTGATGTTGGCATCGTAAATCGCGCGGCTGGCTTCTTTATAACCATTTTCCACCGCGGCGACCACGCGCCTGCCGCGTTTGCGTTCTTCGCGAATACGTTCGTTGATCAGCACGTTGGCATCCACTGCCGCGCCGATGGTCAGCACGAAACCGGCAATCCCGGGCAGCGTCAGCGTGGTGTTCAGCACCGCCATGATCCCCAGCAGCATAAGCACATTCAGCACCAGCGCCGCTGTCGCATAGATCCCGAACCGTCCGTAGGTGAAGATCATCAGCAGGATCACCAGCAGCGAACCGACGCCCATTGCCAGCATGCCCTTGCGGATCGAATCCGCGCCAAGGTCCGGCCCGACAGTGCGTTCCTCCACCACAGTCAGATCGACCGGCAATGCACCGGACCGCAGCGAAATCGCCAGTTCATTGGCGCTTTCAGTAGTGAAATTGCCTGAAATCTGGGCGCTGCCGCCCCGGATCGGCTCGTTGATGTTGGGCGCTGACAGGACCTTGCCATCCAGAATGATGGCGAAGGGCTTGTTGACGTTTTCAGTGGTCAGCTTGGCGAATTTTGCGCCGCCCTGCTGGTCGAAGGTGATCGAAACCACCGCTTCGTTGGTTTGCGGGTCCACCGATTGTTGCGCATTGGTCAGCGAATCGCCCTTGATGCCGCCCAGGCGGCGAACGGCGATGGACGAACCGGCAAAATCCGTGCCTTCGGCATAGGGGAAAATCTGGCTGCCCGGGGGCGCAATGCCCTGCTCCACGTCGGAAGGTAGCGCAGCCTGATCGACCAGCTTGAATTCCAGCTTTGCCGTCTGGCCGAGCAGCTTCTTGAGCTGGTCCGGATCCTGAAGTCCGGGAACCTGGACCACGATCCGCGTATCACCCTGACGGATGATCGTCGGTTCGCGGGTGCCGAGCGCATCGATCCGTTTGCGGACAACTTCCGTTGCGCTGTCCATCGCGTCGGTCACGGCATTGCTGATACCATCGCTGGTAGGCTCCAACGTGAAGCGCGTTTCGTCAACGACTGCCAGAGTCCATTCGCGGGTAAGGCCAACGCCATTAACCAGCGGCAGCAACAATTCGCGCGCCCGGTCAACATCGGCAGAACTGTCCACCATGAAGCCGAGCTGGTTGTTGCTGGTGGAAACATCGCCGATGCGGATGCGCGGGCTGGCCTGACGCATCACCGATCGGACCGATTCTTCCATATTCTCAAGACGCTGTTCAGCCACCTGTTCAGGATTGGCTTCCAGCAGGATATGGCTGCCCCCGGCCAGATCGAGGCCAAGATTGACCATCGGATCGGGCAGTGCGTCCGGCCAGCGAACGCTGGTCCCCGATAATATGGACGGCAGTGCGCAGACTATGGCGATCAGCGTGATCGCCCAGAGCCAGATCTTCTTCCAGCGCGGAAATTCAAGCATCCTGCTGCCTTCGCTTAATCGTTCGCCGCTGAACCAGCGGGCGGTACGATGTCACCAATGGTGCTCTTGACCGCTTTCACGCGGACGCCCTGCGCCAGTTCAATCTCGGCATAATTATCGTCAACCTTGACCACCTTGCCCAGCAATCCGCCGGCAGTGATGACCTGATCGCCTTTCTTGATGCGGCTGATCTTCGCTGCATGTTCTTTCTGGCGGCGCATTTGCGGCCGAATGATCAGGAACCAGAAAATAAGACCCATACCAACGAGCGGCAGGAACTGGATCCAGGCAGGCGGAGCTTCTGCACTGGCAGCTGCGGCAAGAAAATCAATCATCGAGGGAACCTGTTTAGCGTGAAGCAGCAAAGTGGGGAGAACATGATGAAACGCAAGTACATGGCGTCCACTTGCCGCTCCCGGCGATAGAAGGGCGCGCCTAGCAGTTAAGTTTCGCCAGAGCAACGCGGCAAAGCAGCCTTCAACCAGGGCAATTTACCGTTAACCGGGATCACCAGGCGCGGCAGAGACTTGCCATCCACCCGCAACCCCCATATAGGCGCGCCCTCCACCGGTTCGGGACGTAGCGCAGCCTGGTAGCGCATCACACTGGGGGTGTGGGGGTCGGAGGTTCGAATCCTCTCGTCCCGACCAGTGGAAGATTTCCTGCCTCATATTCCCCCCGGCGAGCGATACTGGTTCGCTGCATGGCAGGTGTGCCCACTTCCCGGCACTGTCTGGGTAAAATAATTTTCCTACACGAACCGATCTGGTTATCTGACGGCGCGAATCGCACTGTTGGAGCATGCCCATGCCAATCTTCGAATCGCTAATCGGCCCGATCGCCTCGATCATCGACAAGATCATCCCGGACAAGGAAGCACGCGCCCGCGCGAAGCTGGAATTGATGAAGCTTGAAGGGACGCAGGAATTGCAAACCATCGAAGCGCGCATGGCCGCCATTGTGGCGGAGGCCAATTCCGCCGACCCATGGACCAGCCGCGCCCGGCCCAGCTTCCTCTATGTGATGTATGTGATGATCCTGTGGGCGCTGCCGATGGGCGTGCTCGCCGCGTTCAAACCGGCAATGGCCCGCGACATCGCGGCGGGCATGAATTCCTACCTCGGCGGCCTGCCTGAACCGCTCTATGCCTTGTTCGGCACCGGCTACCTTGGATATACGGCGGCACGCCAGTGGGGCAAGATCAAGGGCGTCGATCAATAGATCCGCGCCCTGCATTGATTTCAGTCGGATATGGCCGTCCGCTATTGATGAAGGATGCTTGAGGCAGGAACCGCTGTTTTGGGGTGGTTGGCTCCCATAGGACGTAGTGAACGCTATGCGACCAAATCACCAAAAAAGCCCGTCACTTTCACGATTTTACCCCCGTCGTTGACTTCAGTGACATCAAAGCCTGACATTAAGAGCTGGCCATCGTTATGGATCGTCCAGTGATATCGGCAGTGATTATTCTGAGTGTCGATGCTGCTCGCGCGCGAATAAACAGCACCTGGAATTTGTTTTTGCACCGCACGAACCATGTCGATGAAAGCCTCGCGACCCATTATGTTGTGATTAGGATCAACGAAATGGACGTTATGCTCCATTGACGATTCAGCGAGCTGACGGATTTCTGCCTCACCTGATGCGTTCCAAGCAGCTAGCATTCTATCCAAATTCTGAAGGTAGGTTTCCATTTCGTCTCTCCTTTCAGGGACATCTCAATTCGGGCAAGCCAAGATTGGCAAAGCTCACGATGGTATTGAGCTGACGAGTAATTCACGTTGGCAGCAAATCAGCAAGGGTAATGTCCGGAATTAGGTGGTGGGTTCAACTGGTCGTTAGCGGCTGGCCTGCTTTTATTTGGCTGCTCACCGGCGCGGATGGCAAAAACTGGGTGTAATGCGGACAAAGGAGCGCCACCTCTGAAGTGCTCTGCGCGCTAGATTCCAACCTTCCTATTAGGCTGATGGGGTTTTTTGACTTTCGTGCAGTGGGTGCTAGCCTGCCAAAGGGTCCAAAGGGGAAATGCTATGAAAAAGATTTGGTTTTTGAGTGCAGCACTTTTGGTAACGGGATGTTCTGGCGCACAGGAAGCGGAGCCGGTGCCAGCAGAAGATACTATGGCAGATCAGGAATCAGTCGCAGCTGACCCTTCAATGTGGGCGAGCGCGGAAGATGCTGCGGGAACGTACACGCTGACTTATGCCGACGGAACCGAGGGCACACTGACGGTGATGGCCGATGGCAGCTCGCAAGGGATAATCGGCGGCGAAGAGTTCAGTGCTAATCTTACAATCCCGGAACCTGGCAAGCTGTGTTACACTGAATTGAGCAACGACGACCTTCCTGTCCCGGCGCAATGCTGGGTAAATACGCCCGCCAATCCGGACGGTAGTTGGAACTTTTCTGGCGAAGATGGGACAACGGGTTCCGCTAAGCGTGCCGAGTGATTTCTTGAAGCTAATTTGGTGAGAAAGGGCGGCACTTTGCCGCCCTTTTTTGGTGGATACGCCATGCCAAAAAACATCTGGAGTTGCCAATTGCTAACGTCCGCTACTGGGTCGCTTCCTGCCGGTCTGCTTTTAGGGCCAACATCAAACGGCTGGAACGTCAAAAACTGGGTGGGAAACGGACGATAGCTGTAAGAAGCAACGGATGCTAAGCTCCGAGGCAGTTAGCTGCGGGGGCGCAGCCTTTTTACAAAGGGGGGCGTGATGCGGTTAGCTACTCTGGCGCTGGCATTTGCCGCGTTTCTGACTGCCTGTGGCGATGAGGACTCGAGCGAGAAAACCTTGACGGAACCTTTGATCCAGTTTCAGCGGGCGGCTGCCGGACAGGTCGCACATGGAGAGCGTCTTTCCCGCGTACTCGGCTGCAGCGGCTGTCATGGCACTGATCTGCAAGGTGAAAACTGGAGCGAGCCGGGTTTCGGCACTTTGTGGACTGCCAATCTGACGCGTGTGGCTCCGAAGTACAATGATGAGCAGCTTGCCCAAATCATCACCAGCGGTGCCCGACCAGACGGTTCTCAACTGTGGGAGATGCCGTCCCATCTGTTCACCGATTTGGCTCCCGACGACATGTCAGCGCTGATCGCTTACATCCGGAGTATGGTGCCAGTTGGAAAAGTTCATCCCGGGCCGAAGTGGGAAGAAGGGGCGCGGAGAGAAATTGCTGCAGGCACCTTCAAGCCTTCGAGTGCCATGGTGGAAGAGGAAGGTAAGCTGTGGCCGCCGGACGCGGGGGAGAAGCATAACCTCGCCCGTTATGTTATTCGCGCCACCTGCGCGGAGTGCCACGGTATGAATCTCGAAGGTGGACAGCCAAACCTTTCTGCGATCCCCCGGCCAGACTTAAGAATTGTGGCGGCATATGAGCCGAGCCAATTCGAGAAGTTGATGAAGACCGGGATTGCTGCGGGCGACAGAGAAGTAGGCCTTATGAGCGAAGTCGCGAGAGGACGATACAGCCACCTCACCGATGGAGAGATCAAGGCGATCTATGCGTATCTGCAGGCGCTAGGCACAACCCTGCAGTAAGTTCAGCACGAGCCGTATTGTCGCTCCGCGCATGGCGTGTGGCAAATGTCCGAAACTGAGTGGTTAGCAGACGCCATCGATTTCAATGCATCCATCATGTCGCAGCCGTTTTTGTCGATGGATGCCCGCTAATCAGCTGTTGTAGGGTCGATCATGTTGCGGACTTGGGCGATGCTGTTAGCCGGAAAACCTGCTGTTTCGGCATGTTTCTGGATCAATTCCGCGCTT
>JAGXGU010000117.1 GCA_024636575.1 Altererythrobacter sp. | reverse complement strand
GACCGGCAAAACCGTGTCGTTCTGTCCGGCAATGTCGATATTACCCAGGCCGGCCTGCGGCTGCGCGCAGCCGCAGGCCGGCCTGGGTAATATCGACATTGCCGGACAGAACGACACGGTTTTGCCGGTCCTGCAATTCAATCCGGTCCGCCCCGTAATTCACCGGCGCGTTGGAATTATGGGCTGCGATGGCCTGCGCATGGCTGTACATTCCGCCAAATGCGGCGCCGAAGCCTGCAATGGTCAGCAGAAAACCGGCAGCCGCAGATCGGCCCGCAATCCTGAGCAGGGGTGTGGTGTTGTTTGTCATTACGGCATCCTCAGTTTGCCGGGGATCATCTGGATCCTGGCATTCCCGTCCAGTGTAACAGTACGCGCGGGCAAATCGGCTTCGATCCGGTTGGCAGAAAATGTGCCCGCCGGAATCATGCCCGACACGCCGCCCGAACCGACCACCTGCTTGGTCTTGAGGTTGATCGAGACCCCGTTTGCAACCATGTTGTACCCATCTGCTGCCGTCAGGCGGAGCGGTCCCGTGATGGTCAAAAGATCTTCGGAAATATCAAAAGTGCCGCCCTGTGCGCCCAACCGGGCTGGCCCTTCGGGCAACAGGATGCGGGCGACCAGATTGTCCATCCGCACGATTCCTTCCACGCCTGACCGCTGGACGGCCTCGCCTGCGGTCAGGGAGAACGGCTGTCCTTCATCATCCTTGCCGCGGTACATTGCGTTGTCGACCCGCAGCCGCTCGTCGATCATCGTCACCTTGTTGCGATCCAGCAGAAAGCTGACCTCCCCGCGCGGGGAGAGCGGTGTGATCACCATGAATGCCGCCAGCACGCCCACCGCCATCGGCAAGATCCGGGCAAGAATGCCGACCAGCCGGTCATGCGATCCGCCCGGCGCAGCATTGCCCTGGCGCTGGGTGCGCAGTTGCTTTGCTTCGCTGGTTTCGATGCGGGCACTCATGGTTCTGCTCTATATTCCGCCGGATTACATATGGCTGAAGATGTCGTGTTCCGCCCAGCCAGCCAGATCGAGCCGTGCGCGGGTAGGCAGGAATTCGAAACAGGCCTGCGCCATCGCGCTGCGCCCTTCGCGTTCCAGCCGGGCTTCGAGGATGTCTTTCAGCCGGTGCAGGAAGCGCACGTCAGACGCGGCATAATCGCGCTGCGCTTCGTTGATCTCCTCCGCGCCCCAGTCGGAGCTTTGCTGCTGCTTGGAAATTTCCGCGCCGAGCAATTCATTGACCAGATTTTTCAGGCCATGCCGGTCGGTATAGGTGCGGGTCAGCTTGCTGGCGATCTTGGTGCAGAACACCGGCGATGCTTCCACGCCAAGATAATGTTCGATCGCGGCCAGATCGAACCGGGCGAAATGGTACAGCTTCACCCGCGCCGGATCGGCCAGCACGGCCTTGAGATTGGGCGCATCATAGGCGCTGCCGACCTTGAACCGGACCAGATGCTCGTCGCCCCCACCATCGCTGATCTGCACCAGGCACAATCGGTCACGCGGGGTGATCAGCCCCATGGTTTCGGTGTCCACTGCAACCGGGCCGGGCGCCAGCACGCCTTCGGGGAGGTCTTCTTCATGAAAATATACTGCCATGCCGGGTGCCTTAGGACGATTGGGGAAAGAGGGGAAGTGCTTGCTGGCGTAGCTGCAATGATCAAGCTAGTTTGCCGCCATGGCCCATGACCGGATTCCTGACAGCTGGCGTGCCGTGCTCGGGCCGGTGCTGGCAGCGCCGCAGGCGCGCGAACTTGGCACTTGGTTGAGCGGCGAGGAAGCTGCGGGCAAGACCATCTATCCCCCCAGCGGGCAAAGGCTGCGTGCCTTCGAACTCACCCCGCTCGACAAGGTAAAGGTCGTGATTCTGGGACAGGACCCCTATCACGGGCCGGGCCAGGCGCATGGATTGTCCTTCTCTGTACCGCCGGGTGTGCGCGTGCCGCCGTCGCTGGCGAATATCTACAAGGAACTGGAAAGCGATCTGGGCGTGACCCCGCCCGAACATGGCAATCTGGACCATTGGGCGCGCCAAGGCGTTCTGCTGCTCAATGCCTCGCTGACCGTGGAGGGCGCGCAGGCAGGCAGCCATGCAAAGCGCGGGTGGGGGCCGGTTACCGATGCCGCCGTGGCCGCAGTTGCCGCCCGGCCGGAACCCAGCGTGTTCATCCTGTGGGGCAACCATGCGCAGAACAAGGCGGCGCGCATTCCCGGACTGGTGAATTCGGACCGCCATCTGGTGCTGAAATCGGTCCACCCCAGCCCGCTTTCCGCCCATCGCGGGTTCTTCGGGTCAAAGCCGTTCAGCCAGGCGAATGCCTTTCTGGAAGCGAATGGACGTAGCGGCATCAAGTGGTAGATTGCGGGCATGACCGAAGACGAAGCCCGCGAAAAACTGCTCGCCCGCCGCGCCGAATTGGCGGAGGAAGACCGGCTGAGTACGGAAGCGCGCGCTCCAGTGACCTTGCAACAGGACAGCGTTGGGCGGCTATCGCGGATTGACGCGATGCAGCAACAGCAAATGGCGCTCGCCGCAGAAAGCCGCCGCCAGTCCGAACGCAGCCGGATTGCCGCCGCATTGCACCGGTTGGATCAGGGCGAATGGGGCTATTGCCTCACCTGCGGCGAAGAGATCGCGGCCAGGCGGCTGGAACATGATCCCAGCGTGGCGGAATGTGTGGAGTGTGCGGGGAAGTAGGGGTGTCGGCTAACGACAACTTTGCGGGCGTTCACAGCCAATACTCCCTTCGTCCCGTGCTTACTTGTGTTTGCCTGCCTCGCTGCGATACACTGCCTTGGTAGGAAAGGGGGCAATATCGTGCTCAAGCGTCTAATCATCCTTGTAATTCCGCTCCTCGTTGCAGCTTGCGCAACCGATCGCGATGCGAACACACTCTCCGAAAGTGCAGCCGAGGGCAGGGCCTTTGCGCAAGCAAACTGCGCCAGCTGTCACGCGCTTGATGACGGTGTTTCGCCCAGTCCGAACGCCCCTAGCCTGCGGCGTGCGGCCCACCGCTTGCCGGAATGGGCGGTAGAGGCATCGTTTGAGCGTGGAGTTCAGATCGGCCATTCGATGGAAATGCCGGTCTTCGTATTCGAAGATAACGATATCGCCAATCTGCTCGCCTATTTCGAGACGCTTAGAGAGCAGGATTGAATAACAGCTTTCCACGACAAAGCTGACATCAAGCTAAGCGAAACAACCCTACCTCGGCAGCTCACTCGCACCCATCAGCGCCATGTCCACGCTGCGCGCGCATTGGCGGCCTTCGCGGATGGCCCAGACCACCAGGCTCTGGCCGCGCCGCATGTCGCCGCAGGTGAATACGCCGGGTTCGCTGGTGGCGTAATCGTCCTCATTGGCGGATACGGTGCCGCGGTCGGTCAGGGTGACGCCTGCGCGGTCGAGCAAGCCGTGTTTCTTCGGGCCGACAAAGCCCATGGCGAGCAGGATCAGATCGGCAGGAAGCACGAAATTGCTGCCTTCCACTTCCTGCATCCTGCCGCCGTCCCACGATAGCCGCACACATTCCAGGCCGGTAACATCGCCGTCCGCGCCGATCACCCGCTTGGCCATGACCGACCAGTCGCGCGCCGCGCCTTCTTCATGGCTGGAGGAAGTGCGCATCTTCAGCGGCCAGTCGGGCCAGGTCAGTGCCTTGTCTTCCTTTACCGGCGGCTGGGGCATGATTTCCAGCTGAGTCACGCTGGCCGCGCCCTGGCGATTGGAGGTGCCGACACAATCGGAACCGGTGTCGCCGCCGCCGATCACGATCACATGTTTGCCGGTAGCGGTGAGCGAACCGCGCGGGGCAGCGCGCAATTCATCGTCGCCCGCATTGCGCTTGTTCTGCTGGGTCAGGAATTCCATCGCCAGCCGTACGCCCGACAGTTCCGCTCCGGGAATTTCGAGCGTGCGCGGGTCTTCCGCGCCGCCCGACAGCACGATGGCGTCGAAATTTTCCTGCAGGCTCTTGAACGAGATATCCACGCCGACCTCGGCAGAGGTACGGAAGGTCACGCCCTCAGCCTCCATCTGCACCGCGCGGCGGTTGATCAGGTGTTTCTCCATCTTGAAGTCGGGAATTCCGTAACGTAGCAATCCGCCGATCCGGTCGTTCTTCTCGAACAGGGTGACCTTGTGGCCGGCGCGGGCCAGTTGCTGGGCGCAGGCCATGCCCGCCGGGCCGGAACCGACCACGGCCACCGATTTGCCGGTCTGGTGCGCGGGAACCTGCGGCTTGATCCAGTCTTCCTGCCACCCGCGGTCGACAATCGCGCATTCGATGCTTTTGATGGTGACCGGCGAATCGACGATGTTGAGCACACAGGCCGCCTCGCATGGGGCGGGGCAGATCCTGCCGGTGAACTCGGGAAAATTGTTGGTCGAATGCAGCACTTCCAACGCATTGCGCCAATCGCCATGATAAACCAGATCATTCCAGTCCGGGATGATGTTGTTTACCGGGCAGCCATTGTGGCAATAGGGAATGCCGCAATCCATGCAGCGCGCCGCCTGCTGTTTCAGCGCGCTCTCGTCATGCGGGATGGCGAATTCCTTATAGTGCTTCAGGCGTTCCTTCGGGTCCGCATAGGTGCGGTCCTTGCGGTCGATTTCCAGAAAGCCGGTGTCTTTGCCCATCAACTAAATCCTAAACTGTATCGTCATCCCAGCGAAAGCTGGGATGACGAGGGTATCCATTATTCGGCTGCCACGGTCGCCGCCTCGTCCCGCTCGGCTTCGAGCTGGCGCAGGGCGGCGGCATAATCGCGCGGCATGATCTTGACGAATTTCGGCAGGCATTCATCCCAATCATCCAGGATATATGCGGCCCGCGCACTGCCGGTGTGCAATTTGTGGCGCTCCACCAATATCTTCAGCCGTTCCGCGTCATGACGCAGCATGTCGCCCATTCCGGCATCGGAAACACTGCGCCCGCGCTGCTGCGGACGGCCAGAGCCATCTTCGGCATCGGGCGCGGCTGGAACCGGCAGCAAATCGACCTGCGCCGGATTACACAGATCGGCGAAATTGCCTGCCTCGTCATAGACATAGGCGACCCCGCCGGACATTCCGGCGGCGAAATTGCGCCCCGTTTTGCCCAGCACTGCGACCACGCCGCCGGTCATGTATTCGCAGGCATGGTCGCCCGCGCCTTCGACCACGGCAATCGCGCCGGAATTGCGCACGGCAAAGCGTTCGCCCGCGACGCCGCCAAAATAGGCTTCGCCCGCAATCGCGCCATACAGCACGGTATTGCCGACAATGATGTTCTGCGTCGGATCGCGGGACACGCCGTCCGGCTGGCGTACGATGATGCGGCCGCCCGACAGGCCCTTGCCGACATAATCATTGGCATCGCCGGTCAGATCCAGGGTAACGCCATGCGCCAGCCATGCGCCGAAGCTTTGCCCGGCAACGCCGTCCAGATTGATCCGGATCGTGTCCGGCTTCAGCCCGGCATGGCCGTATTTTTTCGCGATCTCGCCGGACAACATTGCGCCGACGGTGCGGTTCACATTGCGAATGTCGCGGCTGATCTGGACCGGCTCGCCGGTGTTGAGCGCGCCCGCGCAGGCAGCGATCAGATCATTGTCGAGCGCGCCTTCCAGCCCGTGATCCTGGGTCATCGTGTGACGGATGGGCGTGCCTTCCGGCAGGTCCACCTGATGCAGCAAGCGGGTCAGGTTGATGCCCTGCGCCTTCCAGTGGCGGTCGACCCGGCGCGTGTCGATCCGGTCGACCCGGCCAACCATTTCGTCCAGCGTGGCAAAGCCCATTTCGGCCATGATCTCGCGCAATTCTTCGGCCACGAAGAAGAAGTAGTTGATCACATGTTCGGGCAGGCCGGTAAACCGCGCGCGCAGCACCGGATCCTGCGTCGCAACGCCCACCGGGCAGGTGTTGAGATGGCATTTGCGCATCATGATGCAGCCCGCCGCGATCAGCGGGGCGGTGGCAAAGCCGAACTCGTCCGCGCCAAGCAGCGCGCCGATCGCCACGTCGCGCCCGGTGCGCAGGCCGCCATCGACCTGAACGGCGATCCGGCTGCGCAGATCGTTGAGCAGCAGCGTTTGCTGCGTTTCGGCCAGACCGATTTCCCATGGGGATCCCGCATGGGTCAGGCTGGTCAGCGGTGATGCCCCGGTGCCGCCTTCATAGCCGGAGATAGTGACATGGTCCGCGCGCGCCTTGGAAACACCCGCAGCAACGGTGCCAACGCCCACTTCGGACACCAGCTTGACCGAAATTCGCGCCGCCGTGTTCACATTCTTGAGATCGTGGATCAGCTGCGCAAGGTCTTCGATCGAATAGATG
>JAGXGU010000116.1 GCA_024636575.1 Altererythrobacter sp. | reverse complement strand
ATTTTGGTTTTGTTGATGATCCTGCCGGGTCTGGCGCTGTTCTATGGCGGCCTGACGCGTTCCAAGAATATGCTGTCCACCATGACCCAAGTTGGCGGCGCAGCTGCGCTCGCCATGCTGATCTGGGTGATGTGGGGATACACCATGGCCTTCGGCGGTGACGGTAGCGTATTCATCTCCATTTTTTCGAAGCTATTCCTCGCTGGCGTTACGCCAGACAGCACGGCAGCGACATTCTCGGATGAGGTCATTTCTGAGTATGTGTTCATCTGTTTCCAGATGACCTTCGCCGCGATCACCGCTGCGCTGGTACTGGGCGCTACGGTGGAGCGGATGAAATTCTCCGCTGCAATGCTGTTCACTGCGATCTGGTTGACGGTGGTCTATTTCCCGATCGCGCACATGGTTTGGTATGATGGCGGGGACACCGGCATCAGTGGTTTGATCTTCGGCTGGGGCGCGCTCGACTTTGCCGGCGGCACCGTGGTGCACATCAACGCCGGTGTATCGGCGCTGGTGCTCGCAATGGTGCTCGGCAAGCGCAAAGGCTATCCGACCGAACCCATGCCGCCGCACTCGATGGTGATGACTATGATCGGTACCGGCTTGCTATGGGTCGGCTGGTTCGGCTTCAACGCCGGGTCGGAACTGGAAGCAGATGGTTTTGCCGGACTCGCCATGATCAACACCTTCGTTGCGACAGCAGCTGGCGCCTTTGCCTGGATGCTGATGGAGCGGCTGGCTGGTCACAAAGGCTCGGCACTGGGCTTCTGCTCGGGCGTCATTGCCGGACTGGTTGCCGTCACTCCTGCGGCCGGTAACAGTGGGCCGTTCGGCGCAATTGTCCTCGGTATTCTTGCCTCTGCTGCTGCCTACTTTGCGGTCTCTACGTTGAAGCGCAAACTCGGCTATGACGATGCGCTCGACGTGTTTGGCATTCACGGTATCGCCGGGATTGTCGGTGCGATCGGCACTGGAATCGTTTACCAGCCGCAGTTCGGCGGACCCGGTGATGGCTCCACTGCGATGGCTGCTCAAGTCTGGATCCAGATCAAGGCAGTGGGCGTCTCGATCTTGTGGGCCGGAATCGGCACCTTGGTAATCGCGTATATCGTCAAGGCCGTCACCGGACTGCGGGTTACTCCGGAAATCGAGCAGGAAGGCCTCGATATCGGCGAACACGGAGAACGCGCCTACAACTGATACCCAGATTGGTGGGCCGGGCATCCTCTCCCGCCCGGCTCGCCAACCCATGTTCCTCCTGCGAACATCACCTTATAAGGGCCGGAGCCAGCCGCTCCGGCCCTTTTTTTGCGTGTCAGACGTCTGCCTGCACAAAATCGCTGCAGCGTTCGCCGATCATGATGCTTGGCGCGTTGGTATTGCCGGAAACGAGCCGGGGCATGATGCTGGCGTCGGCAATCCACAGCCCTTCGACGCCGCGCGCTTTGAGAGTTGGATCGACCACGCTCTGATCGTCATTGCCCATCCGGCAGGTGCCGACCGGGTGATACACCGTGTCGGCCCGGCTGCGGATCAGATCGTCCAGCGCAGCGTCATCGCCCAGATCGACTGGATACCGGTCCTGCGGCGCGTAATCTGCAAGTGGGGATGCTTCGGCGATGCGATGCGACAACCGGACACCGGCGCGCAAAACCGCAATATCGCGCTCGTCATCGAGAAAGTTGGGATCTATCCGCGGCGGAGCGCCAGCATCGCTGCTGGCCAGGGTAACGGTCCCGCGGCTTTCCGGGCGCAAGACGCAGGCGTGGAGCGAAAAGCCGTGTCCCTTGACCTTCTCGCGGCCGTGATCTTCCAGCATCGCGGGTACGAAATGCCACTGGACATCCGGGATCGGCGCATCGGGCATGACACGCCAGAATCCGCCCGCTTCGGCATAGGGCGTAGTCATTATCCCGGTGCGTTTGCGGCGGTGTTCGATCATCGCCCTGATCATACGCACGGTCCCAGCCAGGCTGTCTCCGATGGGTACTTTGGACTCTGTCTGCCAGCTCGACACATAATCGATATGGTCCTGCAGATCGCGGCCAACCGCGGGTTTGTCGACCCGCACATCGATCCCGTGGTCGCGCAAATGGGCCGCCGGACCGATCCCCGACAGCATCAGGATTTGCGGACTGTTGAATGCGCCTGCGGAAAGGATCACCCCGCCGCGCGCGGTAAGAATCTGGCGTTTCTTTCCGCGCCTGATGGCAACGCCCGTGACGCGGCCATTTTCGATCACCAGCTTTTCCACCAGCGTTCCTGTGATGATCCGCAGATTCTCCTTCTCACGAAGTGGTTCTACATATGCCCGCGCAGCCGACCATCGCTCGCCGTCTTTCTGGGTCACCTGATAGATCCCGAATCCTTCCTGGCGTTCGGCATTGAAATCTTCATTGCGCCGTAACTGGAGCGCCTCCGCGCTGCTGACAAAGGCGGTGCTGGTGGGATTGACGCTGGTCTGGTCGGATACGAACAGCGGCCCGTCGCCGCCATGGAAATCGTCCGCCCCGCGGGTGTTATGTTCGGCGCGTTTGAAAAACGGCAGGACATCGTCATAGGCCCATCCAGCGCAGCCCAGTTCAGCCCAGCGGTCGTAATCCCACCGGTTGCCGCGAATATAGATCATCGCATTGATCGCGCTGGAACCGCCCAGGCCCTTGCCCCGCGGCTGATAGCCGACCCGCCCGCCCAGCCCTTTTTGCGGCACCGTGTCGAAGCGGTAATTGGCACTCTTGGGAAGAAATGGCATGAAACCGGGTGTCTTGACGAGAAAATTATCGTTCCTGCCGCCCGCCTCGATCAGGCAAACCTTGTACTTGCCGGTCTGTGCCAATCTGCCTGCCGCCGCACTGCCTGCGCTGCCGCCGCCGACTACGATAATGTCGAACTGATCCATGCTCTCTCCGTTTTTCTTGCGGAGGTTACGCAGGCTTTTCGCGTCCGGCAATCGGGTTGTCATTCGGAACTGGTTTTTCTGCACCGTCAGTTGCGGTTTCACCGTGCCGTTCAAGCCAGCGCGCTCGGATCATGTCGGATGTGTCCCGGCTGCCGTCATGGGTCCAGCCAGGCGGGCGCCAGATATAGGACAGCTTGTGCCGCCACGGCGCGCGCCAGACATCCTGGGCAATGCCGATCCATTCATGGAATACCGCCCAAAACAGATTGAATGTGCCCAATTGGCGGACAATGCCGTAGCGGATCCGCTCGGTACCTTCTTGCTGGAACGTGCCGAACAGCCTGTCCCACACGATGAAGGTGCCTGCATAATTCCGGTCGAGATAGATCGGGTTGGTGGCGTGGTGGACCCGGTGGTGGCTGGGGGTGTTCATCACTGCCTCGAACCAGCGGGGCATCCGGCCAATGGCTTCGGTATGGATCCAGAATTGGTAGATCAGGTTGAACGCACCGACGAACAGGATCATCGCCGGATGAAAACCCAGCAATGTCAGCGGAATGCGGAAGATGAAAGACAGCGCGAAGAAGCCGGTCCAGCTTTGCCGCAGCGCAGTGGACAGATTGTAATGCTGGCTCGAATGGTGGTTCACATGGCTGGCCCAGAACCAGCGCACGCGGTGGGCGCAGCGGTGGAACCAGTAATAACCCAGATCATCCAGTACGAAGCACAATGGCCATGCCCACCACACCATCCACCATTCAGCGCCAAAATCGAACAGGCGGAACTGGTACAGCCACAGCGACAGCGCCAGAACCGCGGCGCCTGTCAGCAAACCCGCCGCCGAACTGCCCAGTCCGAAAGCGAGCGAAGTCAATGTATCGCGCGGCTCATAGGCTTGGGGCCGCCTCCGCCATGCCCAGATCATTTCGATCAGGACCAAAGCCACAAAGAACGGCACCGCAAAATCAATTGGGGAATAGTCAGGCATGGGACGATACCTTAGCACCATTGATCGCACTTACCCAGTTTTCAGGATTGTCCACATCCAGCAATGCCCTGCCGAACAATCGCTCTCCGCTGTCGGCTTCCAGAGAGCGTTGCCCGAAATCTTCCCAGATCGTGGCACTTGATCCCGGGCCAAGCAGTCTTCCGGCGAATTGGGCGCCGTGCACCTTCACCAGGATGACCCTGCCAGCATGATCGCGGAGCAGGGCAGCCCTGCCCGATCGGTCGAGGGCAATTTCCCGTGCTTCAAAGCCGCAGATGACCTCGTCAGCCAGCATCTGGGCATGCTGTTCGTCCCGGATCCGGATATCACGGCCGAGCCCCATCCGCCGGGCAATCCATGCCAGCACGAGAATGGCCGCCAAGGAGGCGAGGAATTGGCCCAGGAACGCCATCAGCCGCGCTCTGCGGCGAGCAGTTCCATGCTTTGCCGTACGGGAGAAAGATCATAGCCTGCCATATTTGCCTGGCGCGCCAAATGGTCCGGATCGCCCCCCTTGCTCGCTTCGGCCAATGCCCACAGCAAGGTAGAGCGCGTACCGGAACGGCAATAGGCCAGCACCTTGCCTTCAGCAGCGGACAGGGCGTCAGCCATCTGGCTGACCTGCGCTTCGCTGAATTGCCCGCCCGTAATCGGGATCCAGAGATAGTTGATGCCTTTTTCGATAGCCGCCTGGCGGATGGAACTGCTGCTGGGTTGGTCAGGGTCTTCATCATCCGGTCGGTTGCAGATAATCAGGGTCACACCTTCCACTTGCGCGGCATCGACATCGTCCAGCGATATTTGCGGGCTGGCCATGACCGAATCGGAAAGGCGGCGGAAATGGTTCATGGCAGTGGATCCCGTACAGATTCGAAACTGTTCTTGCCCATGGACTGCACTTCACGCAACCCAAACACAGCCAGACTATGCGAAAATGTCACATTTTTGGGTCAAGCCATCGGCGCTGCTTAAATTGTTCGCGCAAGACTGGAATATGCGCTATGATTATTGTCTCTTTGGTGGGAATTCAGACAAGGATCTGCTTCTACCGTAAATGTCAGGAGCGCTTTCCGTCCGCGTTCCGGCATGGTGATTACCGGGCGGCGTGACGAAGGTACGAATTTTATTATGGGTTACGACAAAGGGCGCCGGGGCCGGGGCCGCGACAAGCGCGATGGTTTCGGTGAAGAGAGTTTTTCCCCGTTCGGTGGTGAATCTCAAGGTGGTTTTGGCGGCGACAGCTACGGCGGCGGTGACCGTTACAGCGGCGGCGGCACTCCGCGCGGCGGTCCTGGCGGCGGAGCGGGCGGCGGCGGTTTCAGCCGCATGCCCGCGCAGGTGGTCGGCACCGGCAAGGGT
>JAGXGU010000115.1 GCA_024636575.1 Altererythrobacter sp. | reverse complement strand
GGCGTGTCCGGATCGTAACGGTCGGCGCATTTCAACGTCACCGCCATGCTGATGCGCAACGGCTGCGGCTTGCCTGTCTCTTCGGAATAGATGCCGGTCAGGACATCATGCTCGAAATCGGCAACTTCCAGGATTAGCGAATCGGCCATGCGCGCGCCTTAGACGGAATTTCGCCAGCGCGCGAAGATTGCGGTGGGCAGCAGCCGGCCCGGAACCTGTTCGCCTTGCGCCTGAAGAACCGGCTCCTCGCGCACCGCAAGATCGCCATGTTCGATCGTGCCCGGAAGATCCGCGAACAATTCCGCCAGCAAGCCGCCCAGCGCGAGGCTGGACATCCGCACCGCGTAAACCGTCAGGAACAGGAACCGGCTGTCTGCATCCAGCAATTCGCGGCAATCGCCCACCAACGGGGCAAGGCTGTCCTCTATCCGCCAGGTTTCATTCTTTGGTCCGCGCCCGAATTTGGGCGGATCCAGGATAATCCCGTCATAGCGCCTTTCCCGCCGCACTTCGCGCGCGGTGAATTTAGCCGCATCATCGACCAGCCAGCGGATCGGGCGATCCTCCATCCCGGCCAGTGCCGCGTTGGCCTGCGCCTGCGCCACCGATTTCTTGGACGCATCGACATGGGTGACAGGGCCATGTTGACTGAGCGCAAGGCTGCCGACGCCGGTATAGCCGAACAGATTGAGGGTCTGCGCGTCGGTCTTTCCGTCAAGCTGCTCCCGCATCCAGTCCCACACCGGCGCCATGTCAGGAAAGAACCCCAGATGCCGAAAGGGTGTGCACTGCGCGGTGAAGCCCACTTCGCGCCATTTCAACGGCCAGCCTTCTTCCGGCACCGGATTGTCATACAGCCAGCGGCCGCCGCCATCCTCGTCAGACCCGGGAACAAATTCCGCCTGCGCTTCCCACTGGGAAAAGCGCGGCTGCCACATGGCCTGCGGTTCCGGCCGGATGAAGCGGTAGGGGCCATACCGTTCCAGCTTGCGGCCATCGCCGCTGTCGACCAGGCCGTAATCATCCCACGCCGCCCCTTCCAGGATCAGCGGTTGTTCAATCAACTGCGCCATCAGGAACCGGCCATCACGAACCGGGCGTCGCGCGCTGGGCGATGAAGGCGGTCACTGCATCGTAATCGCCCGGCAATTCGGTGTAGGCTTCTTCACGGGCAAACAGATCGCCCACGCGGGTGGGCAATTGCGGGCGCTGGCCGGTGGCGCGCTCCACCGCGTCGGGGAATTTGGCCGGGTGCGCGGTGGCCAAGGTCACGACCGGAATTTCCCGTGGAAGGTCGGCTTCCCGGGCTGCATGGAGGCCGATTGCGGTATGTGGATCGATGATCTCGCCGCAGGCTTCGCTGGCCCAGCGCATTGCCCGGGCCATGTCGCTCGCATCGGCGCGGGCGCTGGTGAACAGACCTGCCGCACCATCGCGCTGGGCATTGGTCAGCCGCATCGCCTTGTCCGCTTCAAAGCCAGCCATCTGCGCTGCCATCGCCGCGCCGTCGCGTCCGCCGCAATCGAACAGCAGCCGCTCGAAATTGGAACTGACCTGGATATCCATCGACGGGGCAGCTGTGGGTGTCACCGTCCCGGCGGAATAATCGCCTTCGGACAATGCGCGGTGGAGAATGTCGTTGATGTTCGTCGCCACGATCAACCGTTCGATGGGCAGACCCATCCGGGCCGCGACATAGCCCGCGAACACATCGCCGAAATTGCCGGTGGGGACGGAAAATGCCACCTTGCGCCGGGGCGCGCCCAATTGCAGCGCGGCGGCGAAATAATATACTACCTGCGCCATCAGCCGCGCCCAGTTGATCGAATTGACCGCGCCGATGTGGAACCGCGAATTCATCGCAGGATCACGGAACACCCGCTTCACCATGGCCTGCGCATCGTCGAAGCTGCCTTCGATGGCGATGTTGTGGACGTTGGGCGCGCGGACGGTAGTCATCTGGCGGCGCTGGACGTCGCTGACCCGGCCCTTGGGATGGAGCATGAAGATGTCGATCCGCTCCCGCCCCGCCACGGCATCGATTGCCGCTGATCCGGTATCGCCGCTGGTCGCGCCGACGATGGTCAGGTGATCCTTGCTCCGGGTCAGGAATTTCTCGAACAGCAGGCCGAGGAGCTGCAGGGCCACGTCCTTGAACGCCAGCGTCGGCCCGTGAAACAATTCCAGCAGCCATTGCTGTTCGTCAAACTGAGTCAGCGGGGTCACCGCCGCGTGGGAGAAGCGCCCATAGGCCTGTTTGCACAGCGCCGCGAGTTCGTCCGCAGTCAGGCTGTCCCCCACGAATGGTTGCATGACCCTGGCGGCCAGTTCGGCATAGGGAAGCCCCGCCATTGCGGCGATTTCGCCTTCGCTGAACTGCGGCCATTGCGCAGGCAGGTACAGACCGCCATCGTCCGCCAGACCGGCCAGCGTTGCGCCTTCGAAAGTGAGTATCGGCGCAGCGCCGCGGGTTGAGACATATTTCATAGGAAAATGCGGTTAGCTGGGCAGTGGTGCAAGGGCAAGCGAGAGGCGCTTTAGACGGGGAAACTTGCCCTGCTACACCCGATTACGGTTTGCCCCGGCGCCGCACGGCCAGAACAAAGATCACCAGCGCAGTGATCGCGAAGAAGAACCATTGTCCCGCATAGGCCAGATGGTTGTTGGGAATGTCCGCCGGATCAGGCCTGGCCAGCGGTTCGAGCCCGGCCAGCGGCGGATCGGCGACCAGTCTTCCGCCCGGCGCAATGACTCCGGTGACCATGCCACCGGTATATTCGGGCGCCGCCGGATCGCGGGACCAGCCGAGCGCAACTTCACCCGGCGTACCATCGGGCAGAATGCATTCCGCCTTGTGCGCCCAGCCGCTGCGGCCCTTGGCAGAACTGCCCGATACCGAGCGGATACCTGTGACCTGCGCGCACTGGAAACCGCTGCGGCGATAGAGCGCAGATTCCAGCGAAGCCTTGTCGCGCGGATAGGCAATCTCGCTGGTGGCATTCTGGGCGGCGGAATAGATTGCCAGCTGCGCCTCTTTTTCCTGGAGACGGCCCAATTGCCAGAAACCCAGCGCGATCATGGTGGCAACTGCGGCCAGCACCACGATGGTGGCGAATACCGGAAGCTGGCGGAATTTCATGGTTTGCGGCCCGCTTCACCTGCTCGATTGCTGAATTCTGCGAATACCAATGCCGCCTTGGCTGCCCGCAGGCCATAGATCACCAGACCGGTGGTCAGCGGTATCCACAGCAATATGTGGACCCAGAATGGCGGTTCAAACGACAATTGCAGCCACATCGCCAGGCCGACGACAAGTGCGCCGATGATCAGGATCAGGAACGCCGCCGGCCCGTCGCCCACGTTGAATTTGGTAAAATCGAGCGAGCAGGCGCGGCAATGATCGGCGAATTTGGTCAGCCCGCCAAACAGCGTGCGCGCGCCGCACTGGGGGCATAAACCGAAAAGGGCAGCCTCGACCATGCGGGGCTGCCCTTTCGTATTTTCGGGATTGCCTGGGGGCATCAGTGGATTTCAGCGCCCCAACCGCCCCAGACATAAACGACGATGAACAGGAACAGCCACACCACGTCGACGAAGTGCCAATACCATGCGGCCGCTTCGAAACCGAAATGCTGGCGCGGGGTGAAATGGCCCTTGTAACTGCGGACAAGGCACACGATCAGGAAGATCGTGCCCACCAGCACGTGGAAACCGTGGAACCCGGTCGCCATGTAGAATGCTGAGCTATAGGTGTTGCCGCCGAACGCGAATGGCGCGTGGCTGTATTCATAAACCTGGATACTGGTGAACAGGATGCCAAGCAGAATGGTCGCCCACAGCCCCTTCTTCAGCCCGTCACGATCGCCGTGGATCAGCGAGTGGTGCGCCCAGGTTACGGTAGTGCCCGAACACAGCAGGATGAGCGTGTTGAGCAGCGGCAGGTCGAATGGATCCATCACCGCTTCGATTGCCTTGGGCGGCCACTGACCGCCAATCACTTCGGAAATAGTGCTCGGGAACAGCGCGAAATCGAACCAGCTCCAGAACCACCCGACGAAGAACATAACTTCTGACGCGATGAACAGGATCATCCCGTAACGCAGGTGCAATTGCACCACCGGCGTATGATGGCCTTCTTCCGCTTCCTTCACGATGTTGGAAAACCAGCTGAAGAAGCTGGCGATCAGACCCGCAATACCCAAGCCCAGCACGAGATGGGCATTGGCCAGTTCATGCATGAACAGCACCATGCCGCTGGTGAAGGTCAGTGCCGAAATGGACGCTACCAGCGGCCAGATATCGGGCGGCAGAATGTGGTAACTGTGGTTTACTTTGCCAGCCATGAATCTCTTATCCTGTCAGAGCGGTTTCAAATGCCCTTAATGGGCCATGGTATTCAGGTCCAGTGCCCGGAGGGGCATTCCGGGAAATTTTACCAGCCATTCCTGGCGCCAGAGGCGTTCAGGACCCAGGCTCGATTGCCTTGTGGAACGTATAACTTAGCGTGATCTGCTCGACATTCTTCGCATTCTCGTCCTGCATGATCGCCGGATCAACATAATACAGCACCGGCATGCGGACTTCCTCGCCCGGCTGCAATGTCTGTTCGGTGAAGCAGAAACACTGGATCTTGTTGAAATATTTCCCGGTCTGTTCGGGTTCTACATTGAATGTTGCCGTGCCGGTAATCGGGACATCGCTGTTGTTCTTCGCAATATAGAAAGCCATGTCGCGCACGCCGATCTGGACCGTATCGGTCGGCTGTTCCGCGCGAAATGTCCACGGTACATCAGATGCAATGTTGCCGTCGAACCGGATCGATATCTGTTTCGCCCCGGCGCTGGCTGCCATGCGTTCGGCCAGATCGGCCTGCTGCGCACTTGCGCGCTGGGTGGTGCCGCCAAACCCAGTTACCTGGCAGAATAATTGATACAAGGGTACCGCTGCAAATCCCAGCCCAAGCATCGCCAGCGCACCGAGAAATGCAATCAGGCCGACCCGGGCGTTCTTGTTGCTGATAGCGCTATTTGTCATGTTCAGTCCCCCATGCGGACAATGGTAATGGCATAAAACAGGATCGCGAAAAATACGAGCACGCCGCCCAGAACCAGGTTGCGGCTCTTTTGGCGGCGGCGGAATTCATTCTGCTCTTCAGGCGTCATGTGGGAAATCCTTGATAGGCCGCGACCCGGTCCACGACCAGGGCAGCGAACAGCGCGAACAGATAGACAATGCTGAAGGCGAACAGCCGCTTTTCCGGCTTCATCGAATCGCCATCTTCCGAAATCCGCGTGGCCACAGGCACGGACAACGCCAGAAAAGCGAGAGACAGGGCAATCGCGATGATCCCGTAAATCGCACCGGTGCCGCCGATGAACCATGGCGCGCCAGCAACGGGTACCAGCAACACCGAATAGGCCAGAATTTGTTTGCGCGTCGAAGCTTGCCCTCGCACCACCGGCATCATCGGGATGCCGACCTTGGCGTAATCGCTCTTGATAAACAGTGCGAGCGCCCAGAAATGCGGCGGCGTCCACATAAAGATGATAGCAAACAGCAGGACCGGCATCAGCGTGATGTCTCCGGTCACTGCGACCCATCCGATCATCGGTGGAAATGCCCCCGCACCGCCCCCGATAACAATATTCTGCGGCGTGCGCGGCTTCAGCCAGATGGTGTAGATGACCGCGTAATAAATGATCGACACCAGCAGAATCGTCGCGGCTAGCCAGCCCACCGCCAGCCCCATCACCAGCACCGATCCGACCGACAGGGCAATCCCGAAATCGCGCGCATCGGTGGGGTTCATCCGGCCTGCGGGGATCGGGCGCGCCGCAGTGCGCTTCATGCCGGCATCCAGATCCGCTTCCCACCACTGGTTCAATGTCGCCGCCCCGCCAGCGCCCAGCGCAATACACAGGATTGCGGTAAACCCGATTACCGGATTGATCGAACCGGGCGCCGCCAGCAATCCGCACAGGCCGGTAAAGATCACCAGGCTCATCACGCGCGGCTTGGTCAGCGCGTAGAAATCACGCCAGTCGGTCGGCAGCGCCGGATTATTAATGGGGGCGGCGGTGGTCATCTGTGTCGCAGCCTTGCGGCTCACTCCTTGGTTCTGGAAAGATGGGGGCGCACCGTATCCGGCACACCCCCACCCCTTTTATTCGCGGCCGCCCCTTACGCCGGGCGACAATTCGCTCAGTCAGCGCCGGGTCGCTCAGTCAGTTGCCGGGCGGTGATCGTGGTAATCGTGATGGTCCTCGATCACCGGCAGGGTTTCGAACTGGTGATAGGGCGGCGGGCTGGACAGGGTCCATTCCAGCGTAGTCGCTCCTTCGCCCCATGGATTATCGCCCGCCTTCTTGCCCGCGATGAACGCATAGGCGATGTTGACGAAGAATATCCCCATGGACGCGGCCATGATGTAATAGCCGTAGGACGAAACATTGTTCCAATAGGAAAACGCTTCCGGATAATCCGGAATCCGGCGTGGCATGCCGTCCATTCCCAGGAAATGTTGCGGGAAGAAGATTATGTTCACCCCGACGAAGAACACCCAGAAGTGCAGATGCGAAAGGAATTCGCTGTGCATCTTGCCGCTCATCTTCGGGAACCAGTAATAGAAGCCTGCGAACAGGCTGAACACTGCGCCCATCGACAGCACGTAATGGAAATGCGCCACCACATAATAGGTGTCATGCAGCACATCGTCCACGCCGCCATTGGCCAGGACCACGCCGGTCACGCCGCCAACGGTGAACAGGAAAATGAAACCCATCGCCCACACCAGCGGTGATTTGAATTCCAGGCTGCCGCCCCACATGGTGGCAATCCAGCTGAAGATTTTCACGCCGGTTGGCACCGCGATAACCATGGTCGCCGCAGTGAAATACATCTTCGTATTCACGTCGAGACCGGTGGTATACATGTGGTGCGCCCACACGACGAAGCCGACCACGCCGATCGCGACCATGGCATAGGCCATGCCGAGATAACCAAACACTGGCTTCTTGGAGAAGGTCGCGACAATCTGGCTGACCATACCAAAGCCCGGCAGGATCATGATGTACACTTCGGGATGGCCGAAGAACCAGAACAGATGCTGGTACAGCACCGGATCGCCGCCACCGGCGGGATCGAAGAAAGTGGTGCCGAAATTGCGGTCGGTCAGCAGCATGGTGATGGCAGCCGCCAGAACCGGCAGCGCCAGAAGCAGCAGAAATGCAGTGACCAACACCGACCATACGAACAGCGGCATCTTGTGCAGGGTCATCCCCGGCGCACGCATGTTGAAGATGGTGGTGATGAAGTTGATCGCGCCCATGATGGACGCCGCGCCCGCAAGGTGGAGCGAGAAGATCGCGAAATCGACTGCCGGGCCGGTACTGCCCGTGGTCGAAAGCGGCGCGTAGGCGGTCCAGCCGATCCCTGCGCCCAGCCCAGTGCCGCCAGGAACGAAGGTGGAGAACATGAGGCTGGAGAAACCAGCCACAGTCAGCCAGAACGAGATGTTGTTCATCCGCGGGAACGCCATGTCCGGCGCGCCGATCATCAGCGGGACGAACCAGTTGCCGAAACCGCCGATCATCGCGGGCATGACCATGAAGAACACCATGATCAGGCCATGCGCGGTGATCAGCACGTTCCACATATGCAGATTGGCATCGAAGCTGGCTTCCCCGCCCATCAGGCTGACCCAATAGCCGAGATATTGAATGCCCGGCGCGGCCAGTTCCATGCGCATGATGCCGGAAATGAACCCGCCGATGATGCCCGCACAAATCGCAAAGATCAGGTACAGCGTACCGATGTCCTTGTGATTGGTGGACATGAACCAGCGCGCAAAAAACGCGGGCTTGTGATCAGCGTCATGATGCCCGTGATCTTCGGTGTGAGCCTGGAACTGATCGGCGGTGGTTGCCATGATGTGCCTCTTAACCTTCAAATAATCGTGTGACGAACACTGGCGTCGAATTTAGCTTACGGTCGCTTGCGGAGCGGTTTCTTCTGCAGCGGCAGGCGCTGCGGTTTCTTCTACCGCATCACCGGCCACGATGCCGCCCTGTTCGCGAACCCAAGCTTCCCATTCGGCGCGGGGCAATGCCTCAACTGCGATGGGCATGTATCCATGGCGTGCGCCGCACAGTTCCGAACACTGGCCGTAATAGATACCCGGCTCCTTGATCGTCAGCAGGCGTTCGTTGAGGCGGCCGGGGACCGCGTCGAGTTTGAACCACAGCGACGGAACGGCAAAGGCGTGGATCACGTCCGCAGCAGTCGTCTGCAAACGGATTGGCGTGTTGGCGGGCACGACCATGCGGTTGTCCACTGCCAGCAAGGCCGGTTCGCCATTGGCGATCGCGTCTTCCTTGGTCAGCATGTTCGAAACAATTTCGAACCCGCCATTGTCGGGATAGGTATAGCCCCAATACCATTGGTATCCGGTCGCCTTGATCGTAACGGCGTCGGCGGGCGGCGATTCATACTGGCGCGCCAGCAGGGTGATCGAAGGAACCGCGATAACCACCAGGATCAACACCGGAATGACGGTCCAGACCACTTCGATGAAAGTGTTGTGCGTGGTTTTCGATGCGACCTTGTTGGACCGGCGGTTGAACTTGACCACAACCCACAGCAGCAGGCCGAGAACGAACAGGCTGATTACCGTAATGACCGGCAAGAGAATCGCGTCATGCATCCACAAGGCAAATGCACCGTCTTCGGTATATTGTTCCTGGAAAGTGATTCCCTTGTCGACCGGCTGCCCCTTGATCATGTCGGTGCCGAGCGGTTTGTAAGCACCCTCAGCCGGCGCAGCGATCACTGCTGCATCCGCAGCAGGCGCCGGGTCAAGGACGGGCGCCGCAGCCACTGGCGGCAAGGGTGCCGTAACGTCCGCAGCAACATCCTGGGCCAACACAGCTTGCGGCGCGAACGCCAATGTCGCTACCGCAGCAAGGGTGGTAACCATTGTCAGAGCCCGCTTGGGCAAAGTACCGAAATTCATCAATCCGACGCTTTCCGTTAAAATTTCAACCGACTGAAGCAGCCATTATTGGTCCCTGGGCGGACCGGTATGGTGCCGCCTATACGCATGCTTGCCCCCACCCTCAAGCGCTTCTAGGAGAAATTTCCGCAACAAGGGTTGCGTGGAACCGAACGACGCGCAAATTTGCACACAACATGGTTAGATAAAATATATGACAGAAGAAGACGTTCTCTCCGAATTCCGGGCCAGCGAGGCACTGCTGGAAGGGCATTTCAAACTCTCTTCTGGGCGCCACAGCGCGCATTATCTCCAATGTGCGCGGGTGTTGATGGACCCGATGCGCGCCGGACGGCTGGCCTCGGCCATCGCCGCCACGATGCCGCGCGAATTGCGCAGCGAGATCGACAAGGTAGTATCCCCGGCAATGGGCGGGATCATCATTGGTCATGAAATGGGCCGTGCTTTGGGCAAGGAAGCAATTTTTCTCGAGCGCCCGACGGGCATTTTCGAATTTCGCCGGGGCTTTGATCTGAAACCGGGCGAAAAGGTGCTGCTGGTGGAAGACGTGGTGACCACCGGCCTGTCCTCCAAGGAAGCAATGGCCGCCGTGGCCGAGGCGGGCGGCGAAGTTCTGGCGCTGGCATCCTTGGTGGACCGGACCGGCGATGACGTGACCTTCGATGTACCCTATTATCCGCTCGTCCGGATTGCCTTTCCTACTTATGCCGAGGATGAATTGCCCGCTGAACTGGCCGCAACACCGGTGACCAAGCCGGGGAGCCGCAAGTAATGGCCATAGCCACACAGTCGGGTCGCCTGCGTCTGGGGGTCAACATCGACCACGTCGCGACAATCCGGAATGCGCGCGGCGGGGACCATCCCGATCCAGTACGCGCGGCGGAAATCGTTGCGGCTGTCGGCGGAGACGGGATTACAGCGCATCTGCGTGAAGACCGGCGGCATATCCGTGACGATGATTTGAAGCGCATCCAGGCTGCGACAGACCTGCCGTTAAATCTTGAAATGGCCGCGACCGAGGAAATGTTGGCAATTGCGCTGCGCCACAAACCCCATGCCGCCTGCATCGTGCCGGAAAACCGCGAGGAGCGCACCACCGAAGGCGGACTGGATGCAGCGGGCCTGCACAACCGGCTTGCACCGCTCGTCACTCGTCTGGTCGAGGCGGACATCCGCGTCAGCCTGTTTATCGAAGCCGATCCGCGCCAGTTGGAGGCAGCAATGCGGCTCGGCGCGCAGGTGGTGGAATTCCACACCGGCGAATATGCCCATGCGGAAGGCGAGAAGCGCGAGATCGAATTGCGCCGCATCTCCGACATGGCCGCGCTCGCGGTTAAAAACGGGATCGAGCCGCACGCCGGCCACGGACTCACATACGAGAATGTCCAGCCAATCGCCGCGATTCCGCATTTGGCCGAGCTCAATATCGGCCATTATCTGGTCGGCGAGGCAGTGTTCGTAGGCCTGGAAACAGCCGTGCGCCGGATGCGCGAATTGATGGACGATGCGCGCCCTTCGACAGGCTCGGGGTGGTCGGCGTGAGTATTCCTTCATGATTATCGGTCTCGGCAGTGATCTGTGCAATATCGAGCGTATCCAGAAGGCGCTCGACCGGCATGGTACGCGGTTTGAAAACCGCAGCTTTACCGAAATCGAGCGCGCCAAGGCGGCCAAGCGCCCGTTCACCCGCGCGGGAACCTACGCCAAACGCTTCGCCGCCAAGGAGGCTTTTTCGAAAGCGGTCGGCACCGGATTCTATCGCGGTGTCTATATGAAGGACATCGGCGTGGTAAATGCCCCCTCGGGTGCCCCCACCCTGGCGTTGACCAATGGCGCAGCAAAGCGGCTTGCGGAACTGACGCCAGCGGGCCATGAGGCAGTCATTCATCTGACCCTAACCGACGATCATCCATGGGCGCAGGCCTTCGTGATCATCGAAGCGGTTCCGCTTTAATTTCAGGCACATCATGACTACTGGTAGCAACACAGTGACGAACGAACTCAAGAACGAGAATTTGCACGCGCAAGGCGATGAAGGCGAGAAGGTAAACTGGCTCGCCGAATTGCGCGGTCTTGCGCTGATGTTGCTGGCGGTGCTGGTGTTCCATACCTTTGTGGCCAAGCCGTTCTATATCCCCTCGCCCAGTATGATGCCAAACCTGCTGGAAGGGGACCGGTTGGTGGTCAGCAAATATCCCTACGGCTGGTCATGGGTTTCCGCATCGTTCCATGTATTGCCGCGCAGCAAGACCCGCATCTGGCCCGCGACGCCGGAATATGGCGATATCGTGGTGCCGGTCCCGCCGCATCACGATGTCGATTACATCAAGCGCGTCGTCGGCCTGCCGGGTGACCGGTTGGCAGTGGTGGGCGGTCAGATCATCCTGAACGGGGTGCCGGTGCCGCAAGCGGTCGAACCGGCCATCCATATCCCGATCGATCCGAACAACACCTGCGACGAATTCGATTATCCGGGTATGGCCATCACCAGACAGTCGGGCGAAAGGGTCTGCGAAATGCCGACCTACCGTGAAACACTGCCCAACGGCGCGACCTATCTGATCATCGATCACAGGCGCCAGGCGCTGGATGATTACCCTGAAATCACCATTCCGGCAGGCCACGTCTTCCTGATGGGTGACAACCGCGACCATTCGTCCGACAGCCGCGCCCCGGCGGCCCCTGCCGATCTGCCGGAAAGCACCGGATTAGGCGGCCCGGTGCCCCTTGAAAATATTGGCGGGCGCGCCGAATTCATCACCTTCTCGCTCGACGGCACCACGACCTGGAACCCGATCAGCTGGTGGACATCGCTGCGCGGCGACCGTGCGTGGACCACGCTGCGCCCGGCGAAGGCAAGGATAGCAAGCGCCGGCTCCGCATCATCGGAAAACAATGATGAGTGATAACGACAAACCGGCATCTGCGGGTTCCGCGCATAACATGGGCTCCAGCCCTACGCGGATTTCCGATGTGCAGCTTCGTTTCGAGGCGAAACGGGCGTTCGTCTGGACCGCAGTGGTCGGGCTGGCCATTCTGGCAGTTTACATTTCGCAATCACTATTGGTCATTTTCGGCGCAATGGTGTTCGCTTCCATGATTGACGGCGGTGCCCGGCTGCTTGGCCGTGCGCTCAAGATCGGCCGCATGTGGCGCGTCGGGATCATTCTGGCGCTGACAGTGGCATTCTTCTATTGGCTGGCCACTTTTGCCGGCACGCAGATATCCCGCGAAGCCGCCCAATTGCCGCAAATCATCGAGGCACAGATCGGCCAGGCCATCATCTGGCTCGATGCGCAGGGCTTCGCGATCAAGCAGGACGACATCCAGAATCTGGTCGGCAATCTGATGAGCGGGGTGGGCACCGTCACCCGGGCCATCGGCGGGATCTTCGGCGGCCTGACCACCCTGTTGCTGATCGTCATCATCGGGATCTACATCGCGGTGGAGCCAGACCTTTACGAACGCGGTGTTGCGTGGATGCTGCCCAACCAGAAGCGTTCGGAC
Organism: Altererythrobacter sp.; assembly: GCA_024636575.1. GTDB lineage: Bacteria > Pseudomonadota > Alphaproteobacteria > Sphingomonadales > Sphingomonadaceae > Allopontixanthobacter. Next base: position 8,340 of record JAGXGU010000115.1, on the reverse strand, counting down.
TTTTACATCACGGCATCCAAAATGGGCTATGCAATGCGCCGTCTGATGGCCGGGCGGCTGGTCGGAATGGTATTCGAAGGCATCTTCACCTGGGCAATGCTGGCTTTCTACGGCGTGCCAATGGCTGCGTTGCTGGGCATACTGACTGGTTTGCTGGCCTTCGTACCCAATCTCGGGGCACTCCTTTCGGGTGTATTGATGGTCCTCGTCGGATTTTCCGGCGGAACGGAAATGGGTCTCTACACCATCTTCGTCTATTTTCTGGTCCAGACCTTGGATGGCTATGTGATCATTCCGCTGATCGCCAAGAAAACTGTCGATCTGGCACCGGCACTGGTGCTGGCTGCGCAGCTGATCATGGGAATATTGTTCGGCATTCTCGGATTGTTCCTGGCCGATCCGATGCTCGCCATGATCAAGGTGATGCTGGAACGGCGATCCGAACAGAACGATCAAGCCGCAGACGAAGGGGAGCTGATAGCCGATGGTACGTAAATTCCTCTATTTTGTCGCGGCGATCATCATTCTGGTGATCGCAGGCGGCTTTGCCCTCATCATCTGGTCGAGCGAGTTGACCCGCATGGCGATGGTGCCCCGAGCCGAATTCGTGGAGCAGCAGCCTTTCGACCAGAACGCCTATCTCGATCCGGACATGTGGTATTCGCGCCCGGGGATCGGGATGGACGATCCGGCCAGATGGCAACCCGCCACCCGCGGCGCCCAGCGTACCCTTCCGGCCAACACAACTTCCGGACAGAATTATGCGGTGTTCTTCATCCATCCGACCAGCTTTATCGACCGGACCCAGTGGAATGCCCCGCTGGATGATGCGGATTCGCAGCGCATCGCCAGGGTGTACCTGCGCGGAATGGCCAGCCCGTTCAATCAGGCGAGCGAAATCTGGGCGCCCAAATATCGCCAGGCTACATTCGGCGCATTCCTGACCGATTCGCCCGAGGCAAAGGCAGCGCTCAAAGCCGCCTATGCCGATGTGAAACAGGCATTTGCCGTCTTCACCGCCAGTGTTGCCCCCGATACGCCGATTGTGCTTGCAGGCCACAGCCAAGGGGCGCTGCACCTGTTGCAATTACTGCGCGAGGAAGTGGCCGGGAAAGATATCGCCCCGCGCATTGCGGCGATTTATGCGGTTGGCTGGCCGATTTCGGTCAACCATGACCTGCCCGCACTGGGCTTTCCTGCCTGTGCAACGAGTAACCAGCCAGCCTGCATCATGAGCTGGTCCAGCTTCGCCGAACCCGCCGATCCATCGCAAGTGATGGAAAGTTACAGCCAGTCGGTCGGTTTCGACGGAACCTTGCGCGGGAACAGCAAAATTCTCTGCACCAATCCGCTGACCGGCGGGATCGGCGGCGTTGCGGTTGCCGCCAGGAACCTGGGCACACTGGTGCCCGACGAAACCATGTCCAACGGCGAATTGGTTCCGGGCGCGGTCCCTGCGCGCTGTTCCGGCGAGGGCCTGCTGCTGATCGGTGATCCGCCGCAGATGGGCAGCGCGGTTCTGCCGGGTAACAATTACCATGTGTATGATATTCCCCTGTTCTGGAAAAACCTCCAACAGAATGTCGCGGACCGGGTGGCTGCATGGAAAACAGCGCAATAATCACCGACAGCGCGCGGGATTTTGCCGATGCATTCCCCGATGGCGGCGCGTTGCTGGCGATCGACCTGGGGACCAAGACACTCGGCACCGCCACCTGCGATGCCGGATGGCAATTCGCAACGGCGGGCAAGACCCTGCCCCGCGGCAAATTCGGGCGCGACCGGGAAGCCTTTGCCGCGCTGATTGGCGAACGCAACGTGAAGGGGCTGGTGATCGGCCTACCGCGCAACATGGATGGCAGCGAAGGGCCGCGCGCGCAGGCCAGCCGCGCCTATGCCCGCAACATGGCCGAGGCGTTTGAACTGCCGGTGCTGCTGTGGGACGAACGATGGTCCACTGCCAGCGCGGAAAGCGCGATGATCGGGCAGGATTTCAGCCGCAGGAAACGCGCCGAACGGATCGACAGCCACGCAGCCGCAATCTTCTTGCAGGGCGCCATCGATGCGATGGCGGGTGGCATAATCTAGGCGGTTCTCCGCCGCGCCCTTGCGGACGATCACGTCTGCAAGACTGCAAATTTCCTGTGACGAACGGTCCATCACCCGGCCCCCGGCGTGAAATTAAAATATTGAAAAGCCTTGGGGCAGTTGTCAGAGCACCCCAATGAATGATCCCCGCTCCCCAGACCCCCGCTCTGCTGGCCAGAACCATCATTTCGATCCCAGCCGCGCGGCGCCGATGCTGCTCCAGCATGGCCATACCGGTTGGCTGGGGCTGAAATACCGCGCGCATGGCGTTGATTGGGCGGAACTTGAATTGCCCTGGCGAGAAGATTTGCTGGGGGAGGCGGAGCGGCATGTGCTGGCATCCGGCCCGATCATCAGCATGATGGACATGGCGTGCGGCCTCGCGGTCTGGACCACCCTGGGCCGGTTCACTGCGATTGCCACGCTGGATCTGCGGGTGGATTATCAGCGCCCGGCGAAAGATCGCGCGGCGGTGATCGGGCGCGCGGAATGCTACAAAGTCACCAAGTCGGCAGCCTTTTTACGCGGCATCGCGCATGATGGCGATCCGGATGACCCCCTGGCGCATATCGCGGCCGTGTTCATGTCTATCGCAGGGGATGCTCGCAATGGCTGATAGCGTGCTAACACCCTATGCCGACTCGCTCGGCATCGTGATCCATGGAGAAGAAGACGGCGCGCCCGTGCTGGGGTGCGATTTTGGCGGCAATGTAGAAGGGCGGCCAGGCCATTTACATGGCGGCGCAATCAGCGGCCTGCTGGAAACGGCGGGTTACGCGATGTTACGGCACGAATTGTCAAAGCAGGGCCGTGCCTACCGTCTCAAGCCGATCAACATCACGGTCCAGTTCCTAGCTCCGGGCAAACCAAAGCTGACCTATGCCAAGGCGCGGATTACCAAGCTGGGGCGGCGCAATGCCAATATTGCGGTGGAAGCGTGGCAGGATGATCGTGGCCGCCCGATAGCGACTGCGATCATGAATATCCTGATGGCGCCGGAGGCAGGTTCCGCGGAAACCTAGGCCCCAAGCCTAGACCTTGCCGACCACGCTTTCGGGCAATTCGGTGCCGAACACGCGCTGGTAATATTCCGCCACCAGCATCCGTTCCGCTTCGTCGCATTTGTTGAGGAAGCTGAGGCGGAAGGCAAAGCCGACATCCTTGAAAATCGCTGCATTCTGCGCCCAGGTAATCACCGTGCGCGGGCTCATCACCGTGGAGATGTCTCCGTTCATGAAGCCCTGACGGGTAAGGTCGGCAACCTTGACCATGTCGGCGATGATCTTGGGATCGGTGTCCGGATTCTTGGCCGCGACGATCTTCTGTTCGGTTTCTGCGGGAAGGTAATTCAACGCAACCACGATGTTCCACCGGTCCATCTGGCCCTGATTGATCGCCTGCGTGCCGTGATATAGCCCGCTGGTATCACCCAACCCGACCGTGTTGGCGGTGGCGAACAGGCGGAAGCCCGGATCGGGGCGGATAACGCGGTTCTGATCAAGCAGGGTCAACTTGCCTTCCGCTTCCAGCACACGCTGGATCACGAACATCACGTCCGGGCGGCCCGCATCATATTCATCGAACACCAGCGCCACCGGATGCTGCAGTGCCCATGGCAGCAAACCTTCGCGGAATTCGGTAACCTGCAGGCCATCGCGCAGCACGATCGCATCCCGCCCGACCAGATCGATCCGACTGATATGCGCGTCCAGATTGATCCGGATACACGGCCAATTGAGGCGCGCGGCGACCTGTTCGATATGGGTCGATTTGCCGGTGCCGTGATAGCCCTGCACCATCACCCGGCGATTATGCGCAAATCCGGCGAGGATCGCCAGAGTTGTGTCCGGGTCGAACACATAATTTTCGTCGAAATCGGGTACGCGCTCGTCGCTATGCGAGAAAGCGGGGACCATCATGTCCACATCAATACCGAATATTTCCCGCACACTGACCTGCGTGTCAGGTGCAGCGAGAGCAGTCTTGCTGGAAGGGTCGAAGCTTTTTGTCGTGTCGTTCATTGCCCGGCCACGCCTAGACGGGAGCGTGTCGCCCTGCAAGCCGTGACATTGGTCCGTATTGCGGAAACATTTCATTCCCGCCCGAAGCCCCTATATTGCCCCTATATGCCACTTCCCCGCCCTTCCGAGAAAATCCGCGAGCAATTGGTCGGCCGGGTCCGCGCGATGTTCAACGATGTCGAGGGCGGGCAGCAACCGGTCCCGCCATCGGACAATGCATTGTTCGAACGCGATTCGCCAATCCGGCTGGTGCATGCCGATGTAGTATCGATGATGGTCGGCGGGGTGCGTGGGCTGCTGCTACAGATGCTTCATCCCCATGCGCTGCAGGGCGTGATCGACCATTCCGACTTCCGCAGCGACATGCATGGGCGGCTGCGCCGGACCGCGCGGTTCATCGCGGTAACCACCTTTGGAGAGAAAAGTGAGGCGGAACGGGTGATTGCCCGCGTCAACCGGATCCACGAACGGGTCAGTGGCACCCTGCCTGACGGCACACCCTATTCCGCGCGCACGCCGGAAACGCTCGCATGGGTCCATGTGGCAGAGGCAACCAGCTTTCTGGAGGGGTATTTGCGCTATGTCCGGCCGACCATGCCCTATGCCGAGCAGGACGAATATTTCCGGCAATTTGCGACTGTCGCCCGAAAACTGGGGGCCGATCCGGTACCCGAAACCAAAGTTGAAGCTGAACATTTGCTGCGCGCGATGCGCCCGCAGTTGAAAGGCTCGCCGCAAGCCCGGGAAATCGCCCGATTGGTTCTGACCCAGCGGCCCAGGGGCGCACCGGTGGCGGTCCAGCAATTGCTCGGCACGGCTGCGGTCGATCTGCTGCCGAACTACGCCCGGACCATGCTCGGCCTCAAACCGCCGGGTCTGTCCGCCCTGCCCGCCCGGGTTGCCGCGCAGACAATGGGCCGCACTTTGCGCTGGGCATTCCGGCAATAATCCAACAGAATTCGGCTGCGCAGCGGCGAAAAGGATGAAACAGGGCACATCGAATGCATGAACTGGCAGTAACGCGGGTGATCAACGCTGAGCCGGCCCATGTCTGGCATGTGATGACCGACAGGCTGGCGGAATGGTGGTGCCCGAAACCGTGGACGACGGAGATCGTGCGGCTCGACCGCCGCGCCGGAGGTGTGTCCAATATCGTGATGCATGGCCCCGATGGCGAGGAACACCAGACCCCGGGTCTGATTCTGGCATGGAGCGAAGGGCACCATTTCGCCTTCACCGATGCGATTGCGCCCGGGTTGATTCCGGCGGAACCCTTCATGATCGGTATCTGGGCGATCGAGGCGGTTGGCAACAAGACCCGCTATACCGCCGTCGCCCGTCACTGGACCGAGGATGCGATGCAGCAACATCTGGAAATGGGCTTCCACAATGGCTGGAGCGCGGTGGCCGAACAGCTCCAGACCCTGTGCGAGGCGTAATTCAGACCTGCATCCAATTTAACTGAGCGCGCGGCTTTTCCGCAGCAATTGATAAGCCTCCACCACTCGGCCAAGGCGCACCTCGTGGCTGCGGTCCCCGCCATTGCGGTCGGGATGATAGCGGCGCACCAGTTCCGAATAGCGGCGGCGCAATTTGAGCCGGTCGATCCCGGCATCCAGCCCGAGAATCTCCAGCGCCTGTACTTCTTCCGCGCCGAACCCGCCGTTCATCTGCATTTCCGAGTACATTTGTTCGGCCTGCTTGCGGGCGCGGGATTTGATCCCGGCAGCGCGGGCATTGATAGCCTCCAGCGGGTCTTCGTAATCCGCCCAGCGCGGCATCGCATCGCCCATTTCGGCGGCGCGGAAAACGCGCGCGGTGCTGGCCCAGCCGGAAACGGGGGATTGCGCAGCGAGGATTTCATCCGCGCTCATCCCCTCGAACCAGTCGTAGCCAGAATTGAATTCGCGGACATGATCCAGGCAGAACCAGCGGTAATCGCCCGGCCCGTCGAAACTGGAACCACGCGGACCGGGCGCGCGAAATTCGCCTGCCTCGGCGCATTCGGGCGCATCGCACCCGCGTCCTTCGGTTTCGAACCGTCCGTGGAACCTGTCACCGTGCATGGCTCTTTAGGATGGGGTGGGTTAAAGAAATTGCAAACACGAAAAGGAAAATTGGATGAGCGTGCAGCAGGAAATGAAGCAAAGTCTGGAAGATGCGTTTGCGCCGACCCGGCTCGAAGTGATAAATGACAGCGCGAAACACTCCGGCCATTCGGGCGATGACGGCAGCGGCGAATCGCATTTCACGATCCTGATTGAAAGCGCCGCCTTTTCAGGTGTTTCGCGGTTGCAACGTCAACGGATGGTCAATGCCGCGCTGGGAGATATTCCGGGCCAGCGCGTCCATGCACTGGCGATCAGGGCGTCCGCGCCGGAGGACAATCAAGGAAACTGAGCCATGTTTGAGCAAACAATCACCCCCGTCACCCATGATCTGGGCGCATTCAAGGTGCGCCGCGCCTTGCCATCGCGCCAGCGCACGATGGTGGGGCCGTTCATTTTCGTCGATCAATTCGGCCCGGCGCAAATGGACCTTGGCGCGGGAATGGATGTCCGCCCGCATCCGCATATCAATCTGGCAACGGTGACGTGGCTGTTTGCCGGGGACCATGCGGGCGCAATCGATCACCGCGATTCCATCGGCAGTTTTGCGACCATCCGCCCGGGTCAGGTCAATCTGATGACCGCTGGCCATGGGATCGTCCATTCCGAACGTAGCCCGCAATCGGAACGCGATAGCGGGGCAAAGCTGTTCGGAATGCAGACCTGGCTCGCCCTGCCCGAAGCCTGCGAGGAAATGGCCCCCGCCTTCGAAGCGGTACAGGATTTGCCGGTGGTGGAAGATCAATCTGCCAAGGCGACCGTGATCATGGGCAATTTGTGGGGCCAACGGGCGCAGACAACCACCTATGCCGATACCATCTACGCCGAAATCCTGCTCGGCCCCGGCGGCACCCTGCCCATCGATGTCAACGCAGATGAGCGGGCAGTGATGCTGGTCAGCGGCGAAGCGGACATCGATGGCCAGCCGCTCGGCCTGTATGAATTGACCGTGCTTGCGCCCGGCCAGCCGATGACCCTGAGTTCTGCGCAGGGCGGCCGGGTGATGCTGCTGGGCGGCGAGGCATTTGCCAGCAAGCGCCATGTGTGGTGGAATTTCGTCAGTTCCCGCCGCGAGCGGATCCATCAGGCCAGAGACGACTGGAATGCAGGCAATTTTCCCAAGGTTCCCGGCGATGAGGAGGAGTGGATTCCCATTCCCGATCAGCCCAACACAGTGAGCTATCCATGACCAACCCCCAAACCATCTGGATTACCGGCGCATCATCCGGCATCGGCAAGGCGTTGGCGCTTGGCCGGGCGAAGCAGGGGGCGAAGCTGATCCTGTCCGGCAGGGACAGGATCCGGCTGGAGGAAGTGGCCGCAGCGGTCGCCGCAACTGGCGGCGGGGAAACGCTGATCCTGCCGTTTGAAGTGACCGATGCCGCAGCGATGGCAGCCGCCGTCAACACTGCGCTGGAATGGACGGGCAGCGTGGACGTGCTGGTCAACAATGCGGGTATTTCCCAGCGCAGCCAGGCGATCAACACCTCCATGCAGGTTTACCGGGACATTATCGAGATCGACCTGATGGCGCCGATCGCGCTGACGCAGGCGATCCTGCCGCATATGGCCGGGCGCGGTTCGGGCAAACTGGTCTTCATATCATCCGTCGCGGGCAAGGTCGGGGTGCCGCTGCGCACTGCCTATTGCGCGGCCAAGCACGGGCTGATTGGCTATGCCGACGCACTGCGGGCGGAACTTTCCACCAAGGGCGTGGCCGTCCATGTGATCGTGCCGGGGTCCGTGGCCACAAATGTCAGTCGCAACGCATTGAACGCGAGCGGCGTGAAGCGCGGGGTCAGCGACAAGGCCATCGACAACGGCATTCCGGCAGACGAGGCGGCCGCCGAAATCCTATCCGGCATTGATGCCGGCCAGCGCGAAATCATCGTGGCGCGCGGTATGGAACTGGCCATGGGTGAAATGCGCCGGACACCGGATGTATTGCTCGATCAGATCACCGATATGGTTGCCAAGGGGTATATCGAGAAAATGGAAGCACAAGGATCATGAGGGTGGACCAAAAGCGGGTTGAACTGCCGGGCGGCATTGTACTGGATGTAATCGATGTCGGCCCCAGCAATGGGGACAAACATGCGCCGGTCCTGATTTTCCTCCACGGG
>JAGXGU010000114.1 GCA_024636575.1 Altererythrobacter sp. | reverse complement strand
TGATCAAGGATCATCCGAGCCAGAGGGATACGCGTTATTGTGTGAATACCGCTGGCCCCGGCGGGGCGAGCGGCGATATGTAACCGGCCCGGGCGAAGTTTCGCTGCGGAACGGGGTGACGTGTCTGCAAATGTGGGAATGCGCGTTTGCTGCGCTGCCTGTCCTGCCCAAGCCCCGACGCAGCGCAGTGGCTGTTCAGTCGGGATTGGGGGTAGGCTTCTCATCTATGCATCAACCTGTGGAGGCATCGGACAATTGGCCCTTTGCCGTTTCCGGGTGCCCCTTCGCCATATAAAGCGCGTGATGCGCAATCGCTGGCTGGGTTGAGCGATTTTCCGGTAAGCTGCAGCTAGCACTGCACGTTTCGATGAGCAACCATATTGCACGGCTTATCTTTCCTAACGCTGTTGCAATGTCATGAGGCAACATCGTAACACCGGCGCGCAATGGCACTTCGCTCACAGATATGGCTGATATTCCTCGCCCCAATTGTCGTGATTGGCGCCCTGTATGCCTTCGGCCTTACAGTTCCGGTACCGCAACTGGGCCGCGATTACGTATTGCGCATGATCCTGCCCGATGCGGGCAGGCCCGTTGATTTGCCGAAGGTTTACGGTCCTGACGACAAGAGCCGCCCGTTGCTGGTGATTGACCCCGGACATGGCGGCAAGGATCCCGGTGCCAGCAATGCCGGTTACAGCGAAAAAGATCTGGTGCTGGGGCTGGCGCAGGCGTTACGCGATCAATTGGTGAAAGAAGGCGGCATCCGGGTGGCGCTGACCCGGGATGACGACAAATTCCTGGTCCTCCAGGAACGTTTCGAGATAGCCCGCCGGCTGGATGCGGATTTGTTCCTGTCGATCCATGCCGATTCCACAACCGAGGGGAATCAAGCTGCCGGAGCGAGTATCTATACCCTGTCCAACGAAGCATCGAGCGAAGCGGCAGCGCGCTTTGCGGCGCGGGAAAACAGCGCCGATGCAGTCAATGGTGTCGCGCTGGAGGATCAAAGTGCCGACGTGAATGCGATCCTGGTGGAACTTTCCCAGCGCAGGGTGCAGCAGGATTCGGCGCAATTTGCCGGACTGATCATGCGCGAGGGGGCGGGCGCGCTGAATTTCCACCCCCAACCCCGCCGATCGGCCGGATTGGCAGTTTTGCGCGCGCCGGATGTGCCATCGATCCTTTACGAATCCGGCTATATCAACAACCCGGAGGATGCCGCGCGGATTGCGTCACCCGAAGGCCGCAAGAACTTTGCAGAGGCGATGGCCAGGGCGGTCAGAGTGTATTTTGCGCGGCAGGCAGGTACATAGGCGCGCAATCGTTCTGGCGTCAGACAGAATCTCCATGCTAAAGGCTCCGACCGATTATGGCCCAACAATCAACCACCGATTATTTCCGCTACAGGATCCGCCGTGATGCGCGCGGGGTGATGGCGTGGTTTACCGGCAACTGGCGTGAGAAGCGGCTGTTCCGCTGGGCTTCTGTGGCAGTCGGCGGGATGCTGGCGCTCTTCATAATCGGCTGGGTGTTGCTGGCCCGCGGCCTACCCGATGCCAATTCGCTGCTCGATTATGAACCGCCACTGCCTACGGTCGTGCGCGGCGTGGACGGTTCGATTGTGCATTCCTATGCCCGGGAACGGCGCGTTCAATTGCAATATTCGGATTTTCCCAAGGAATTGATTGACGCTTATCTGGCGGCGGAGGACAAGACTTTCTTCAGCCACGGCGGCATCGATGCCGGCGGTCTGGCCGGCGCGGTGGTCGATTATGTCACCAAGCTGGGCAGCGATGAACGCGCGGTCGGCGGTTCCACCATCACCCAGCAGGTCGCCAAGAATATCCTGCTGACCAATGAATATTCGGTCATCCGCAAGCTGAAGGAAATGATGCTGGCCCGCCGGATCGAGGGGGTGCTGAACAAACAGCAGATACTCGAGCTGTATCTCAACGAAATTCCGCTGGGACGGCGCAGTTTCGGGGTGCAAGCGGCATCGCGGGCATATTTTGACAAGGATGTCGGCGATCTGGAATTGCAGGAAGCGGCCTTTCTGGCAATTCTGCCCAAAGCGCCGGAAACCTATAGCCGGGAAAAAAATGCCGCGCTTTCTCTTACCCGGCGTAATTTCGTGCTCGACCAGATGGCCGGCAACGGCTTCATCACTGCTGCACAGGCAACTGCGGCAAAGGCCAAGCCGCTCGGGCTGATCAAGCTGCAGGAAGACAGGCGCTCCGTCGATGCGGGATATTTCCTCGAAGAAGTGCGCCGCCAGTTGATCGAACAGTTCGGCGAAACAGCCGAAACGTCAAAGAACAGCGTCTATAGCGGCGGATTGTGGGTGCGTACTTCACTTGATCCGCAATTGCAGATTGCCGCGCGTGATGCATTGCGGTCCGGCATGTTTGCCTATCATGGCAATCGCGGCTGGTCCGGCCCGGTTGCGACACTGAAAGCTTCTGATGGCAGCATGACCAGCCAGCTGGCCAGTTCCTATCTGGGCATCAATTACAGGAATTGGCGCATCGGCGTGGTGATGGATCGCAACGGATCCAGCGCGACGATCGGTTTCGGGGATGGCACCACCGCGCCGCTGGGCGGATTGCCCGATGCCCTGAAGGCGGGCGATGTGATCGCCGCCTCGCCCACCGGCGCTGGCTATACCGTGCGGACCATACCGGAGGTTTCCGGCGGCTTTTTGGCGCAGGATCCGCAGACCGGCCGTGTGCTGGCGATGCAGGGCGGTTTCGACAGCCGTCTCGGGTCCTTCAACCGCGCCACACAGGCCCAGCGCCAGCCGGGATCGACCATCAAGCCATTCGTTTACGCAACCGGGCTGGACAACGGGATGACCCCGGCCACCCAGGTGCCCGATCAGACCTATTGTTTCTATCAGGGCGCAAATCTGGGCGAAAAATGCTTCCGCAATTTCGGCGGCGGCGGCGGCGGCGTGCATACCATGCGCTGGGGCCTGGAACAGTCACGCAATCTGATGACCATCCACATCGCAATGGATGCAGGCATGCCCGCTGTCATCAAGACGTTCGAACGGGTCGGGATCGGCAGCTATGAAGCCTATCCAGCCTTTGCACTGGGCGCGGGTGACACCACCGTGCTCAAGATGGTCAACGCCTATTCCGCATTGGCCAATCAGGGGCGCCAATATACGCCCAGCGTTATCGATTACGTACAGGATCGGCGGGGCAAGGTGATCTGGCGCGCGGACAAGCGCAAGTGCGATCGCTGCAACATGGCCGAATGGGATGGCAAGGGGATGCCCCGGCTGGCCCCCGGCGGCAAACAGGTACTGGATGCGCGCACAGCATTCCAGACGGTGCATATGCTGCAGGGCGTGGTTACGCGCGGCACGGCAACCCGCCTGCGTGATCTGGATCTGCCGCTGTTTGGCAAGACCGGCACCACCACCGGCCCGACCAATGCCTGGTTCGTTGGCGGAACACCGGAATTCGTGGCGGGAACCTATCTCGGCTTCGATGCGCCGCGCAACATGGGCGGCTATGTCCAGGGTGGAAACACCGCTGGACCGATCTTCAAGAATTTCGTCATCGCGACCAAGAAGCGGTGGAGCGATGATCCTTTCCCCGCGCCGAAGGGGGTCCGCATGGTCCGGATCGACCGGGTTTCGGGCAAGCGCGTTTTCGCGGGCGCGGGCAGCGATGATCCCAAGTCATCGGTGATCTGGGAAGCCTTCAAGCCCGACACCGAACCGCCGCGCAGTACCAGGCAGGATGCGATCGAATCCAGGCGCAAGGAAATCCTGGCGCTGATCCGCCGTGGCGGAACGGCAGTGGCCGATGCACCCAAGCAGGCTGGCCCGTCAGAAAAGCCCGCCGATTTTGTCGAGGAGCAGGGCGGGCTATATTAGCCGACCTGACCTGACAGACCCATCTGCCAACCTTTACAATCAGGACACGTGCGCTAAGCGGACGGCCAATTTTGCGGAGTAATTGACCATGCGTGCCGAGGGGCAGGCCCATATTGATCGGATCGAAGCGGCATTGGCGCTGGTGCGCCTGTCGCTCGATTGGGACCGTGCGCTGCGGCGGCTGGATGAACTCAATGCGCGGGTCGAGGATCCGGCGCTGTGGGACAATCCCAAGGAAGCCGAAGCCGTCATGCGCGAACGCCGCCGGCTCGAAGGCGCGATCGGGACCGTGCGCGAAATTTCCTCCGAAATGGCCGATGCAGTCGAATTCGTCGAAATGGGCGAAGCGGAAGGCGACGAGGATATTGCTGCCGAAGGAATGGCCAGCCTGGAGAAACTCGCCATACGGGCCGATGCGGACAAGGTTACCGCCCTGCTGGCGGGGGAGGCCGATGCCAATGATACCTATATCGAAATCCATGCCGGCGCTGGCGGAACCGAAAGCCAGGATTGGGCCGAGATGCTGCAGCGGATGTACACCCGCTGGGCCGACCGCAAGGGCTACAAGGTCGAAATCGTCGATTATCACGGCGGAGATCAGGCAGGCATCAAATCCGCCACGCTGTTGGTCAAGGGCGAGAATGCCTATGGCTATGCCAAGACCGAGAGCGGGGTCCACCGGTTGGTGCGGATCAGCCCCTATGACAGCGCAGCCAAGCGCCACACCAGTTTCAGTTCGGTGTGGGTCTATCCGGTGATCGACGATGATATCGACATCGAGATCAACGAAAGCGATCTCAAGATCGATACCTACCGCGCCAGTGGCGCGGGCGGACAGCACGTCAACACCACCGATTCTGCCGTCCGCATCACGCACCAACCAAGCGGCATCGTGGTCGCCAGCCAGAATGACCGCAGCCAGCATAAAAACCGCGCAACCGCGATGAATATGCTGAAAGCACGCCTGTTCGAAAAAGAAATGGCCGAACGCGAAGCGGTTGCTTCGGGTGAATATCAGGAAAAGACAGAGATTGGCTGGGGCCATCAGATTCGCAGTTATGTCCTGCAGCCATACCAGATGGTCAAGGACCTGCGCACCGGAGTAACATCTCCCAGCCCGGATGCCGTGCTGGACGGTGCGATTGACGAATTTATCTCTGCCGCTTTGGCGCAGCGGGTTACCGGCGATAAGGTTGAGGTGGAGGACGTAGAGTGACGCTGCGGGCCGCCTGGTGCGCTATGGCTTTGTTGGCTGTTACCGGGTGCGACCAGCTATCCGGCGATGCAGATCGTCCGGAAACATCGCGCGAATTCCCCCGGGCTGATCGTCCGGTTTCCGCGCTGGGTGGCAACCAATTTTCCACCGAAACCGCGCGCGATGCTGCTGGCGAAGCGCAAAAGGTAATGGATTTAGCCGAGATTACGCCGGGCATGACCGTGGCCGATATCGGCGCGGGCGAGGGGTATTACACCGTTCGTCTGGCCGAGCGGGTCGGCCATTCCGGGCGCGTGCTGGCACAGGATATCGACAGCGATGCACTTGAGCGCCTGGCGCGGCGGGTCGAACGCGAACGGCTCGACAATGTATCGATCAAGCCGGGCGAAGGCGATGATCCGCGCCTGCCGAATAACAGTTTCGACCGTGTTTTCCTGGTCCATATGTATCACGAGGTGCGCGAACCCTATGCTTTCCTGTGGCGGCTGTGGCCATCATTGCGCGAAGGCGGGCAGGTGATCGTGGTGGATGTCGACCGGCCGACGGACCAGCACGGGATTGATCCGCTGCTGCTGTCGTGCGAATTCAGGCAGGTCGGATTCGAATTGGTCGCGTTCAAGGACGCGCCTGAACTGGCAGGGTACTATGCACAGTTCAAGGCAGCGGCTACGAGACCGGAACCGAATGAGATAAAGCCATGCCGCGGGTCACCAGGCGGGGCGGGAAATGCGGGTAAATAGCCGCGCGAACAGGATTGTGGAATAATGGGATTCAAGGGTTTAAGCCCCATCATGTATGGCGGCCACGAAGTCTGGCCGCTGATCGAAGGCGGCAAGGGCGTGTCTGCGACGAATCACGCCAGTTCCGGTGCGTGGGCCGCTGCCGGCGGGATCGGCACGGTCAGTGCGGTGAACGCGGACAGCTATGACGCAGAAGGCAAGATTGTGCCGCAGGTCTATGATGCGCTGACCCGCAAGGAACGCCACGAACAATTGATCCAATATGCGATTGACGGCGCGGTTGCCCAGGTCAGGCGTGCGCATGAAATGGCGGGCGGCAAGGGCGCGCTCAACATCAATGTGCTGTGGGAAATGGGCGGCGCGCAGGCGGTGCTCGAAGGTGTGCTGCAACAGACCAAGGGGATGGTCACCGGCGTCACCTGCGGGGCCGGAATGCCTTACAAGCTGGCGGAAATCGCCGAGAAATACAACGTGCACTACCTGCCGATCATCAGTTCGGCCCGCGCCTTCCGGGCGCTGTGGAAACGGTCTTACCACAAGGTGCCGCATCTGATGGCGGCGGTGGTTTATGAAGATCCGTGGCTGGCAGGCGGGCACAACGGCCTGTCCAACGCGGAAGACCCGAAAAAACCGGAAGACCCCTATCCGCGTGTCGCTGCCTTGCGCGAAACGATGCGCAAGGAAGGCGTGTCGGAAGATACCGCGATCGTCATGGCGGGCGGGGTGTGGTTCCTGCGCGAATGGGAAAACTGGATCGACAATCCGGAACTTGGCCAGATTGCCTTCCAGTTCGGCACGCGGCCGCTGCTGACGCAGGAAAGCCCGATCCCGCAAGGCTGGAAGGATATGCTTCGCACGGTCGAACCGGGCGATGTCCTGCTGCACAAATTCAGCCCCACCGGCTTTTATTCCTCCGCAGTCAAGAACCCATTCCTGATGGATTTGATTTACCGTTCCGAACGGCAGATTCCGTATTCAAAGGTTTCGGCAGGTGAACACACGGTGCAACTCGATGTCGGCGTCCGGGGCAAGAATTTCTGGGTCGCCCCCAAGGATCTGGAACGCGCCAAGGTGTGGTTCGGCGAAGGCTATACCGAAGCGCTGAAAACACCGGATGACACCATCGTCTATGTCACCCCCGAAAGCCGGGACATGATCCGCAAGGACCAGAAAGATTGCATGGGCTGCCTGTCGCATTGCGGTTTCTCGGCATGGAAAGACCATGATGATTACACCACCGGGCGGCTCGCAGATCCGCGCAGTTTCTGCATCCAGAAAACCCTGCAGGATATTGCCCACGGCGGCGATACGGATGAAAATCTGGCCTTCGCAGGCCATGCGGCTTACCGGTTCAAGCAGGACCCGTTCTATTCCAACAATTACACCCCGACGGTGAAGGAATTGGTGGACCGGATTTTGACCGGGGATTGATCAGGCTGCCCGGCCAAGAAGCCGGGCTGTTCGCAAGGGGGCTGGTCAATCCCCTCAGACCAACCCTTCCAGCACCTGATCGGGGGGGCGGTGGCCGTCGATCCAGAAACGGATGTTGGCGATCACTTTTTCGCCCGATGCCTCGCGCCCTTCCGCGGTGGCGCTGCCGATATGCGGCAGGGTCATGGCGTTGGGGTGGGCGATCAGGCGTTTGTCGACATGGGGCTCGTCAGGATAAACATCCAGCCCGGCACCGGACAATGCGCCCGATTCCAGCGCCGCAATCAATGCGTCCTGATCCACCAGATCGCCGCGAGCGGTGTTGATCAGGCTTGCCCCCGGTTTCATCAGGGCGATGCGCCGCGCGTCGATTGCGCCGATGGTCTGCGGGGTTGCCGGGCAATGCAGCGTCAGGATATCCGCAAGTGCCACCAGATCGTCGAGGCTTTCGGCATATTCAGCGCCAAACATTGTTTCGACCGATTGCGGCAGGCGGTGGCGGTTGTGATAGGCGATGGTCAGGCCGAAAGCGCGCGCGCGGTGCGCCACCGCCTGCCCGATCCGGCCCATGCCGACTATGCCCAGAACCTTGCCGCCCAACTGGCGGCCGAGCATGCCCGAGGGCGCCCAGCCGGTCCATTCGCCGCGGCGGATCAGCGCGACACCTTCACGCATCCGGCGCGGGACACCGATAATCAGCGCCATCGCCAGATCGGCGGTATCGTCGGTAAATACACCCGGTGTGTTGGTGACCATGATCCCGCGGCGTTTGGCAGCAGCCAGATCGATATGATCCGTTCCTGCGCCGAAATTGGCGATCAGCCCTAATTTCTCGCCCGCCCCTTCGATCAGCTCCGCATCGATCCGGTCGGTGACGGTCGGCACCAACACATCGCAATCCTGCATCGC
>JAGXGU010000113.1 GCA_024636575.1 Altererythrobacter sp. | reverse complement strand
GCCATCCTTTGCACAATTGGTCCAGCGCCGCGCAGCCCATGAGCCGGTCGCCTATATCCTGGGGCATCAGGAATTCTACGGACGCAGCTTCATCGTCACGTCCGATGTCCTGATCCCGCGCGGGGATAGCGAGAGCGTGGTGGATACCGCGCTGGAATTCATGCCAGACCGGGGCCGTATCCTAGATTGCGGCACCGGATCGGGCGCGCTTTTGCTGACTTTGCTGGCGCAGCGCCCAGCGGCGGAAGGGGTCGGGATCGATAAATCGCTCGGTGCGCTGGGCGTTGCGGCGGCCAATGCAGCCCGGCTGGGGGTACAGGACCGGGCGCATATTCTGCACCTCGATTGGCACGAAGCCGATTGGAGGGTCGGGCTCGGCCGGTTCCATTTGATCATTGCGAATCCGCCCTACGTGGAAACGGGAGCGGATATTTCGCCTTCGGTCCGCGCTTATGAGCCCGAGGCGGCTCTGTTTGCCGGGGCGGACGGGCTGGACGAATACCGCGTCCTTATCCCGCAACTACATGATTTGCTTGAGAAAAACGGAACGGCAATAGTTGAAATCGGATGCACGCAGGCCAATTCCGTTGCCGACCTGGCCCGGCAGGCAGGCTTTGCTGTGACGCTTCGCCGTGATCTTGCCCGCAGGCCGCGCACTCTGGTGCTACAACAATGCGCAAATTAAAGGTTGGCAAAGCCGCTTGCAGTAGCTACCTCTGTTTCAAGACCAGCGGTTTGCGGCGCGTTCGCCACCCGCCAGGTCTAGCTCCAAAATTTGTCAGGCAGCCCGGGCACAGTCGCTCGCGGTGAATGCAGATGGGGCACCGCGACCCGCGTTTAGGCGGGCGCGGCATGCAGTTCTGAAGGCCGCACCGGTATTTTTTGCCGCTGACAGCCACGAATGAGGGAAGACACTTCCTTGAACAACAATAGAAATAGTAACAGTAACCGCCGCCGCGGTCGTAATCCCAATCGCCCTCAGGGCGGTGGTGGCAGTGGAGGCAGCGGTGGTGGAAACCAGCTTAACCGAATCGACAGCCGGGCCCGCGGCAACGCGCCCCAATTGCTCGATAAATATAAAAAGCTGGCCCAGGACGCGCAACATAACGGGGACCGCGTGCAAGCAGAATATTTTCTGCAATTCGCCGACCATTATTTCCGCGTCATCAATGACAACAAGATGCGTCAGGATGAAGCCCGTTCGACCCGCGGTGACAAGGGCGGACGCGATGATCAGAATGATGGTCAGGCAAGCGATTCCCAAAGCCAGCGCGGCGATGACGAGATACGCCGCCCACGCCGTGCGCACAGCCGCCAGGATGAAAGCGATTCCCGCGATGATGACCGCGATAATGATGATCGCGGTGATGGTTCGCGCGGCAATGGCGACCGTGAAAATGGTGACCGAAGCAGCAATGACCGGGGTGATCGCGACAAGGGTGACAGGTCGGCAATTGGCCGGTCGCGCGGCAATAATGATCGCGGACAGGGCAATGGTTCCGACCGGGATCATGATGACGATTCGTCGGACGATTTCGATGATGCGCCAGCGCCGAAAGTGCGGGCAAAGCAGGAACGCGCTCCGCGCAGGCCGCGTGCGTCAAAGCCTGAGGCAGATAGCAAGGGCGTGATTGATATTGCCGTTTTGCCACCCGCAATCGGCAAAAGTTCCGATGAAGCGCCGGTGAAAAGACCTGCACTTCGGCCCCGCCGCAAGCGTGCCGATGACAGTGAAGTGGTTGTCTGACTTGTTGCTTGACGTGGCTGTTGCCTGAGGCGAGAGCCGCAAGCATGGACCGTGTCACCCGATCTGGCCGCCTGCTACCCAGTGTTTCGCGCCTGTTGGCACGGCCGCGCATGGTGGCGATGGCGCTTGGCCTGCTGGCCGCGCTTGGGTTCCCCCCGGTCGGGCTTTGGCCCGTTTCCCTGCTGGCCATCGGAGCCCTGGCCTGGTTGATTCGATCCGCGCCGACCACCAGGGAAGCGGCCATGATCGGCTGGTTCTTCGGTATTGCCCATTTCACTCTCGCCAATAACTGGATCGCCACTGCCTTTACCTATCAGGCCGAAATGCCTGCCGTGGTGGGCTGGTTCGCGGTGCCATTGCTGTCGCTTTATCTCGGTATTTATCCTGCCTTCGCTTGCGCTCTGGGCCATCGGCTTGGCCGGAAAACATCCTTCCTGATCGGCGGTATTGGCTTTGCAGGCTGCTGGACGATCAGCGAATGGCTGAGGAGCTGGGTGTTTACCGGCTATGCGTGGGACCCGCTGGGGTTGGTCCTGCTCGGGCCGTTCGATCGGCCGGGACTGGCCGCACTTCTGCCCTGGCTGGGGACATATGCCTTGTCCGGCCTGGCGGCGGTGCTGGGTGTCGGTCTGGTCACCTTGCTGCGCGAACAGCGTGTGGTAGCAGCTGTTCTGGTTGCTGCACTGATTGCAATGGGCATGTATCTGCCGGGGCCGAAAACCATTGAAGGCACATTGCCCTACACCTTGATCCAGCCAAACGTCGCGCAGGACGAACTGAATGACGGATCGCAGTTCGAAAACCAGTTTCAACGGATCACGCGCCTGTCTGCGCGGCGAGAGCAAGCAGAGCGCCGCCTGGTGCTGTGGCCGGAATCGGGGGTGCCGGATTATCTGCGCGATGGCTATCCGCAACGCTATTACAACCAGATGACCGCCGCAGGAGATCCCGCATTTGCCCGGTACCGGATCGGGCGGACAATCGGTGATGGCAGCATGCTGCTGACCGGTGCAGTCGATCTTGAGATCGAGAACGGCCGGGCCATCGGCGCGCGCAATGCGGTTACCGCAATCCGCAGCGACGGGGTGATCGTGGGCGGATATGACAAGGCGCATCTGGTGCCCGGCGGCGAATATCTGCCGCTGCGCCAGATCCTCGAACCGCTCGGCGCGTCGCGGTTGGTGGCGGGCGCATTGGATTTCTTCCCCGGGCCCGGGCCGCAGACGCTGCCGCTTGGCCCGTGGGGCAAGGCGGGCGTGCAGATCTGTTACGAGATCGTGTTTTCGGGCCAGGTGGTCGACCGGGCGAACCGGCCGGATTACATCTTCAACCCGTCCAATGATGGCTGGTTCGGCAGTTGGGGTCCGCCGCAGCATTTGGCCCAGGCGCGGATGCGCGCGATCGAGGAAGGGCTGCCGGTGCTGCGCTCTACCACCACTGGCATCAGCGCGGTGATCGATGCCAACGGTCTGGTCAGGGCGCATATCGGCATGCGGCGCCCAGGCCGGATCGACGGATTGGTGCCGCCGGCACATCCGCCGACATGGTTCGCGCGACTGGGTAATTTCCTGCCGCTGGCATGGGCTTTGGTTTGCGTAATTATCGCCCTGGCCGGATCGCTGGTTGCCACGCGGTCAGGACGCCGCTAGTACCGCTAGCGACACATAAAGAAGTCTTTATATCTGCACACGCCATAATTGCCGAGGTATCATGCGCAACACCTATCTGTTCACATCGGAAAGCGTTTCCGAAGGCCATCCGGATAAGGTTTCCGACCAGATTTCCGACTCCATTGTCGACCTGTTCCTGTCGAAAGACCCGGAAGCACGTGTCGCCTGCGAAACCATGACGACTACCCAATTGGTGGTGCTGGCTGGCGAAATCCGCGGCAAGGGCATCATGGATACGGACGGTAATTGGGCCGAAGGTGTCGCGGAAGAAGTCGAGGCAACCGTACGCAAGACGGTCAAGGACATCGGCTATGAACAGGCGGGCTTCCACTGGAAGACCCTGCGGTTCGAAAACAATCTGCACCCGCAATCGGCCCATATCGCACAAGGCGTCGATGCCGGTGATAACAAGGACGAAGGCGCGGGCGATCAGGGTATCATGTTTGGATATGCCTCGGACGAAACCCCCGATTTGATGCCTGCAACGCTCGATTACAGCCACAAGATTCTGGAACGCATGGCAGCCGACCGTAAATCGGGCGTGGCGCCGTTCCTTGAACCCGATGCCAAGAGCCAGGTGACCCTGCGCTATGCCAATGAACGCCCTGTCGAAGCGACTGCGATTGTTGTTTCCACCCAGCACGCGCCCGGGTATTATTTCCACAAGGGTGAAGGGGACGCGGCGAAATATGCCGAATTGCGCGATTATGTGAAAGGCGTGATTGCGGATGTTCTTCCGGCGGAACTGCTGACTGAAAATACAGTCTATCACATCAACCCCACCGGATGTTTCGAAATCGGCGGACCCGACGGGGATGCCGGGTTGACGGGCCGCAAGATCATCGTCGATACCTATGGCGGTGCCAGCCCGCATGGCGGCGGCGCGTTCAGCGGCAAAGACCCTACGAAGGTCGACCGTTCGGCCGCTTACGTCACGCGCTATCTGGCGAAGAACATCGTCGCTGCCGGTCTGGCGCGGCGCTGCACGATCCAGCTCAGCTACGCGATCGGCGTGGCCGAACCACTGTCGATCTATGTCGATTTGCATGGGACGGGCACAGTCGAGGAAAGCCGGCTGGAGGCGCTGATCCCGGAACTGGTCAGGCTGACGCCCAAGGGCATCAGGACCCACCTGGGCCTGAACAAGCCGATCTATCTGCAGACGGCAGCCTACGGCCATTTCGGCCGCAAATCCGAAGGCGATTTCTTCCCGTGGGAACGCACCGATCTGGTGGAGAGGCTCAAGGCAGCCCTTGCCGCCTGACCAGTAATTGCCACCCGCAGACAGAAAAAGGGCCCGCCTGCCAGCGGGCCCTTTTTCGTGGGAGCGAAAGATCTGCCCCCGGCGAGCCTGTGAAGCTTAGAGCCATCAGGCCCTAGCTGACGAAATGTGCCGTGGTCTTTGCCGCCACTTCTTCGGCAGTCGCACCGGGGGCCAGTTCGACCAGCTTGAACGGGCTGTCATGGTCCGGGCGCTGGAACACCGCGAGATCGGTGATGATCATGTCCACCACACCCACCCCCGTCAGCGGCAGCGTGCATTGGGGAATGAATTTGGGGCTGCCGTCCTTCGCGCAGTGATCCATCACCACGATGATTTTCTTGACCCCGGCCACCAGATCCATTGCGCCGCCCATACCCTTGATCATCTTGCCCGGGATCATCCAGTTGGCAATGTCGCCATTCTCGCTGATCTCCATCGCGCCCAGCACGGTCAGGTCGATATGCCCGCCGCGGATCATCGCGAAGCTGGCGGCGCTATCGAAATAGGCACTGCTGGGCAATTCGCTGATTGTCTGCTTGCCAGCATTGATCAGATCCGGGTCAACGTCTTCGTCATAAGGGAAAGGCCCGATCCCGAGCATCCCGTTTTCTGATTGCAGCGTCACCTCGATCCCATCGGGGATATGGTTCGCCACCAATGTGGGGATGCCGATGCCAAGATTGACGTAAAATCCATCTTGCAGTTCGCGTGCGGCGCGCGCGGCCATTTCGTCGCGGGTCCAGGGCATGGTCTATTGTCCTTCAGTGATGCTCGGATCGAGCAGAGGGGGCGGGGTCAGGAACCATCCGGCGTCCAGCAGCGCCTCGATTGGAAGGGCAGCGGAAGGGTCCATCAAATAATCGAACAATTCGTCGAAATCGGATCTGGCATCACCGACAATCGCGACCACGCAATGGGTGTTCGACACATCGTGTCGGCGCGTCTGCTTGCGGTCATCAATATGGCGCATCAACAACAAGCCGTCGCGTCCGGCGGGGTCAAGCCCGCTTTCGACCAGTCGGCTTCGCATGGCGCCTGCATCCAGCGGGGTTAG
>JAGXGU010000112.1 GCA_024636575.1 Altererythrobacter sp. | reverse complement strand
GGCGTGGATCAAGCCTGCGCTGGAAATTCTCGCCGGGGTTCCCACCGTGGTCTATGGATATTTCGCGGCGTTGACCGTCGCCCCGGCAGTCAGAGATTGGGCCCAGGCCATCGGGATCAGCAATGCGTCCAGCGAAAGTGCGCTGGCCGCCGGCCTGGTGATGGGGGTGATGATCATTCCTTTCGTATCGTCCATGGCCGACGATTCGATTGCCGCTGTCCCGCAGGCCATGCGCGATGGAAGCCTGGCGATGGGCGCGACGAAATCGGAAACCATCCGCCGCGTGCTGGTGCCCGCCGCCCTGCCGGGCATTGTTGCCGGGGTCATGCTGGCGGTCAGCCGCGCAATTGGCGAAACCATGATTGTGGTGATGGCTGCCGGTGCCGCCGCCAATCTGACCGGTAATCCGCTGCAAGCCATGACCACGGTTACTTTCCAGATCGTGGCCATGTTGACCGGTGAAGGCAGTTTCGACCATCCTGCCACGCTCGCCGCCTTCGCTCTGGGTTTTGTGCTGTTCATGGTCACCCTAGGTTTGAATTTCATTGCCCTGCGCGTCGTCAAAAGGTTCCGCGAAGCCTATGAGTGAGCGTATCGCCCCCACCCGCACGGCCGAGTTCGAGGCACGGCTGAAGAAGCGCTATAGGGCCGAACGCTGGTTCAAGCTGGCCGGCCTTGGCGCAATTGTGTTTTCCGTCGCAGTGCTGGCGTTTTTGTTGATTACCATGTCGATCAACGCGATTGGCGGTTTCCAGCGGGCCGAGATGGATGTCCAGATCGATTTCACCGAAGCCGGTCTATCAGGTGACCGATCGACATTATCGCAAACCGACGCTGTTCAAGTGCTGGAGGCGCAGGGCCTTCCCGCTATCGTGGAATATTTTGCCGAAGTTCAATTGGGCAAAGAAGGCGGAGCGCAGATCAGCAGCAACGGATGGCGTCTGGTCGCGGACAAGATCATCGCCGACCCTTCGATCCTGCAAAAGGAAGTGACCTTCTCCCTCCCCACCAGCCCCAATCTGGCTGCCGGCCTTTCCGGCGAGGGATCAGACGAAATGAAAGCGCTGGCCTCCGGGCTGGCAGCGGAAGGAAAGCTGGCGACCAAGCTCGATCTCGGGTTTCTCGAACGGGCCGATGCCACCGATCCGCAGCAGGTGGGGATATGGGGTGCGCTCAAGGGCTCCATGCTGACGATGTTTGTCACGCTGCTGATGGCATTTCCCATCGGGGTCATGGCCGCCCTGTATCTGGAGGAATACGCGCCAAAGAACCGCTGGACCGACGTAATCGAAGTTTCCATCAACAATCTGGCAGCGGTGCCTTCGATCATCTTTGGCTTGCTCGGCCTGGCGGTGTTCCTGTGGCTGTTCCCCAATATGCGGTCCGCCCCGTTGATCGGGGGGATGACTTTGGCGCTGATGACCATGCCGGTGATCGTGATTTCCGGGCGGAACGCGATCAAGGCAGTTCCGCCTTCGATCCGTGACGGCGCGCTGGCGATCGGCGCATCGCCCGTACAGGTGGTGTTCCATCATGTGTTGCCGCTCGCCCTGCCCGGCATCCTGACCGGCACGATTATCGGCATGGCCCGCGCGCTGGGCGAAACCGCGCCGCTGCTGATGATTGGCATGCGCGCTTTCGTGGCTACTCCGCCCGAAGGATTCACCTCGCCAGCCACCGTTTTGCCGGTGCAGATTTTCCTGTGGTCGGACGAAATCGACAGAGGTTTCGTGGAACGGACATCCGCAGCAATTATTGTGCTATTAATATTCCTCCTGCTGATGAATGGCCTCGCCATCTATCTGCGCAACCGTTTCGAGAAAAAGTGGTGACTGTAGTCCATCCCAATCTGGAAGAAACCGACGCCAAGATGAGCGCGCGGGGCGTCTCCGTCTATTACGGGGACAAGAAGGCTATCGACGAGGTTTCGATCGATATACCGACGAAATATGTCACCGCCTTCATTGGCCCGTCCGGCTGCGGTAAATCGACATTTCTGCGCACACTCAACCGGATGAACGACACGATCCCGTCAGCCCGATTTGAAGGCGAAATCACGCTGGACGGTGAAGATATCTACCGCTCGAAAATGGATGTCGTCCAGCTACGTGCGCGGGTCGGGATGGTTTTCCAGAAACCCAACCCGTTTCCCAAGTCGATTTACGACAATGTCGCCTATGGCCCGAAGATTCACGGTTTGGCCAGCGGCAAGGCGGAATTGGACGAAGTGGTCGAAAAATCGCTTCGCCGCGCAGGTCTGTGGAATGAAGTCAAGGACCGGCTGGAAGACAGCGGCACGGCATTGTCAGGCGGCCAGCAACAACGTCTGTGTATCGCGCGCGCCATCGCAGTTGACCCCGAAGTGATCCTGATGGACGAACCGTGTTCGGCGCTCGATCCCATCGCCACGGCCAAGATCGAGGAGTTAATCGACGAGCTTAGCGGCAGCTATGCAATCGTCATCGTCACCCATTCCATGCAGCAGGCCGCTCGTGTGTCTCAACGCACTGCATTCTTCCATCTTGGAAAGATGGTGGAATATGGTCGTACTTCTGACATATTCACAAATCCGCTTCAGGAGCGGACCAAGGATTACATAACGGGACGGTACGGATAATGGTTGAACACACAGTCAAAGCCTTTGACGAAGACATCACCCGTCTGCGCGGCCTTATCGCCGAAATGGGCGGCCTTGCCGAATTGTCGATCCAGGAAGCAATGGAAGCGATGATCAAGGGCGACCAGGATCTGGCTGACGGTGTGGTCAAGCGAGACAAGAAAATCGATTCGCTGGAAGCAGAAGTGGACAAATTGTCAGTCCGGATCATCGCCCTGCGCGCACCGATGGCAGACGATCTGCGCGAAGTCATTGCGGCATTGAAGATTGCCGGCGTGGTCGAACGGATCGGCGATTATTCCAAGAACATTGCCAAGCGGGTTGGCAAGATCGAAGCGCGCAAACATTTCGAACCACTCACCCTGTTGCCAGCGATGGCCGATATTGCGGCTGAAATGGTCCACGATGTGCTGACTGCCTATGCTGCCCGGGACCCCGTTCTTGCGAAAGAAGTGATCGCCACCGACGACAAGGTGGATGCATTCTATAACAGTATATTCCGCAATGTTGTGAGTTATATGGTGGAAAATCCTGCGACCATTTCCAGCGCAGCCCATATCCTGTTCGTCGCCCGTAATCTGGAACGGATCGGCGACCACGCGACCAATGTCGCAGAGATGGTTCACTTCGCTGCAACGGGCAATTATCCCCCTGACGAGGACCGGTAACCGCGCGGCAAGTCACGGTGTTGTCGTGAACCTGTAACATTCCCGGTGCGAGGGTAATTCAGTTACTGGAAGCGAGTCGTTATTATGTCCGCCGCAAAATTGATATTGGTTGAAGACGATCCGGCGCTGGCCGAGCTGCTGGAATTCCGGTTCGCAAATGAAGGGTATGATGTCCGCACAACGGCGGATGGAGACGAAGCCCTGCTGCTGGCGGCGGAAGATGTGCCCGATTTGATTATCCTCGACTGGATGATCGAAGGCACCAGCGGGATAGAAGTATGCCGCCGTTTACGCCGGGACAAAGCCACCGCTCATGTCCCGATCATCATGCTGACCGCGCGCGAGAATGAAGATGACCGGATTCGCGGGCTCGAAACCGGTGCCGACGATTACCTGACCAAGCCGTTCTCCCCGCGCGAATTGCTCGCCAGAGTCGCAGCGGTGATGCGGCGTATCCGCCCTGCCCTTGCCGGCGAATCCATCGAAGTCGGCGATATTCGCCTTGATCCGGTGGCGCATAAGGTTGGCCGCCGCGGGAGAACTTTGCAGCTTGGCCCCACCGAATATCGCTTGCTCAAATTCTTCATGGAAAGCCCAGGCCGGGTATTTTCCCGTGGGCAATTGCTTGACGGTGTCTGGGGCACGGGCAGCGATATCGAATTGCGCACTGTCGATGTCCATATCCGCCGCCTGCGCAAGGCGATCGAGATGGACGGCGCGAAAGACCCGATCCGCACGGTGCGTTCCGCCGGCTATGCGATGGAAGTGGTCTGAGGATTACCGGCAGACCCCGCGATAGCGGGGCGATTGGTCGAAATGGAAATGGTCGCGGTGCGCCTCGTTATAGGCGGGTGACAGCACAGTCGAATAAAGGTCGCAGGCACCGTCTCGCAGTTGGCCCAGAAACCGGGCTTCGGGAGTTTCGCGATCGCCGTCCCAATCGGCCAGCACGGTGATCCGGCGGCCATCTTCCAGCACGAACCCGCCGATATCGATCGCGTTGCCGGTGGCATGTTCACTCCAGCGCCCCTCCGACCGGCCATACAGGCGGCGGCAGCTATAGGCCCCGTAATGTTCGACGCTGGTGATTTTGCTGCCGAGGATTTCTTCGGCAGCGGGCTGCGCAACGTCGCGCATCCACAGATATGTACCCGCGCCAATCGCGCAGGTTGTCGGCGGCGGGGCGGGCGATAGCGGCAGGTCCTCCATCACCGTGCGATCGGTCCTGCGGCAGGCGTCCTGTCCGGCAGGTTCCAGCGAATTGAACGCCACCTGGCTGCGGGCAAGCACGTCGCGGCAGGTTTGCGGATCGTCGCGCAGGGACAGCAGTTTGCGTTCGGTGGCCCAGCCCGGCGGATCGTTCAGATCGAGCGGCGCCCACGGATCATGCTGCGGGTTTTCCGCCAGCCACCCGCGCCCGGCCAGGGCGACGGCCATCAGAATCAGGAATAGGATCAGCCGCCGCTCGGCCTTGAACCGGCCAATTTTGCGAGAGATACGGGGTGCCTTCACTCTAATGAAAGTCGCGAGACTTTGGAATGATCCGGGGAATGATCCGGGCATTGCGCGGATGGCCCCGGTTAGGCGGCTGTTCCAGCTGTTCGGGCAGCGCATCGATATGCTCACGCGGGGCGAATTTTCCGGGTAGCGGATTGTTGACATGATCGCCCCGCCCGGCCGGAGAATTGAGCATATCGTCCGACAAGGCATGCAGGCTCGGCGTCGCGTCGGTCAGATGGGCCGCGATCACATGGATCACCTCGTCATCATACTCCACCCGCCCGCGCACCTCCATCAGCCGCGCGCCCATGACCACCTTGCGCTGTTTCTTCATCAGGTCCGGCCAGATGACCAGGTTCACCACGCCCGTTTCATCCTCCAACGTGATGAAGCATACCCCCTTGGCGCTGCCCGGCCGCTGGCGGATCAGCACCACGCCGGCAACCTGCACCATGGAACGGAACTTGCGGGCCCTCAGATCGCAGGCCCGCACGAAGCCGCGTTCCCCCAGGCTGGCGCGCAGGAACGCCATCGGATGCGCTTTCAGGGACAGGCGCTGGGTCTGGTAATCGGCCACCACTTCTTCTGACAGCGGCATCTGCGGCAAATGCGTGCGGGAGTTTTCCGCCCCTTCGTCCCGCTCCTCGGCATATTTGAACAGCGGCAAATCCGGCCCGGCCACCAGACTGCGCGCATCCCAAAGCGCCTGCCGGCGCGGCAATCCCAGCGATCCGAAGCAATCGGCGGAGGCAAGCCGCTCGATATGCGCCGGGCTCAGCCGCGCCCGGTCGCGCAGGCTGGCCACATCGGCATAGGGGCCGTTCTCCGCCCGCTCCGCCACCAGCTTCGCCGCGATATGTTCGGGCAACCCATCCACCTGCCGCAGCCCGAGCCGCAGGGCGACGTGCTTGTCGAGGCGGCCGCTCTCTGTTTGGGGTTCACGCGGAGGCGCGGAGGCGCGAAGGGAAGAAGGGTATTTTCGCGCAGAGGCGCAGAGTTCGCAGAGAAAGAAGGAGGCGCCATCTTCCTTCCCCGCGAAAGCGGGAATCCTGCCGCAGGAACAGAGAGGCTCCCGCTGCCGCGGGGATAACAAAGAAACCAGACTCTCTGCGTCCTCTGCGCCTCTGCGCGAAAAACCACTTCTTCGCGCCTCCGCGCCTCCGCGTGAACCAATCACTTCCAGCGTGCAGTCCCAATCCGAATGATTGACGTCAACCGGCAACACCTCGACCCCGTGCTCCGCCGCATCGCGCACGATCTGGGCC
>JAGXGU010000111.1 GCA_024636575.1 Altererythrobacter sp. | reverse complement strand
GACTAAAGGAATCCCATGATCGATCTGTTCGGCACTTCCGGCGAAACTTACGGCACGCAGGGCCAGTTTACTCAAGACCCGGTCACCGGCGCATTGGTGCCGATGGTGGTCGAACAGACCAGCCGGGGTGAACGCAGCTTTGATATTTTCAGCCGCCTGTTGCGCGAACGCATCGTGTTCGTCACCGGGCAGGTTGAAGATGGCATGGCATCGCTAATCACAGCGCAGCTGCTGTTCCTCGAAAGCGAGAACCCATCGAAGCCGATTTCGATGTACATCAACTCGCCCGGCGGCGTGGTGACCGCTGGCATGGCGATCCATGACACGATGCAGTACATCAAGCCGCGGGTTTCCACGGTCTGCATGGGCCAGGCTGCCAGCATGGGCAGCTTCCTGCTCGCCGCGGGTGAGCCGGGCATGCGGGTTGCGCTGCCGAACGCGCGAATCATGATCCACCAGCCTTCCGGCGGTGCGCGCGGCATGGCATCGGATATCGAGATTCAGGCCCGCGAAATCCTGCGGATCAAGGCGAGCATGAATGCGCTCTACGTGAAATATACCGGCAAGACTCTCGAGGAAATCGAGAAGGCGATGGACCGGGATACTTTCCTGGAAGCAGACGAAGCGATGAAATTCGGCCTGGTAGACAAGGTTTTCGAAACCCGTCCCGAAGGTGAGGAACCCAAGGATGACAAGGGTTCAGGCGGCGCGCCGGAGTAATCCGAGCCGAAAATTCAATAAAGTCCCGCCCGAGCCGAGTCTCGCGGCGGGATATTGTAACTGTAGTATTTCAGCAACCTTGCTGCTTCAGCTGTCCGTAAGACGGCCTATGGTAGCCCTAGATGTTGATTATCAGCCAACCGGCTATACAGTCGAAAGTATCCACGCCCTCTGGTATGGTGCGGGGATTCGGGAACATGGGATATGACCAAATTGAGCTGAACCGACTCCAAGAGTACACTTTACTGCAGCTTTTGCGGCAAGTCGCAGCATGAAGTACGCAAACTGATCGCAGGTCCGACTGTGTTCATTTGCGACGAATGCGTTGAATTGTGCAACGACATCATCCGTGAAGAGACCAAGGCGGGTATCGCCGGGCGCAAGGATGGCGACGTTCCCACGCCGAGGGATATCTTCACGACGCTGAACGATTATGTGATCGGGCAAGACCGCGCCAAGCGCGTGCTGTCGGTTGCCGTCCATAATCATTACAAGCGGCTCAAGCATGGCGGCAAGGCCGGCGATGTCGAGCTTGCGAAATCGAACATCCTGCTTGTTGGCCCGACCGGCTGCGGCAAGACCCTGCTCGCGCAGACGCTGGCGCGCACGTTCGATGTGCCGTTCACCATGGCCGATGCCACCACGCTGACCGAAGCGGGTTATGTGGGCGAGGATGTCGAGAACATCATCCTGAAATTGCTCCAGTCTTCCGACTATAATGTCGACAAGGCGCAGCACGGGATCGTCTATATCGACGAAATCGACAAGATCACCCGCAAGGCGGAAAACCCCAGCATCACGCGTGACGTATCGGGTGAAGGCGTGCAGCAGGCCCTGCTCAAGCTGATGGAAGGCACCACTGCCTCTGTCCCACCGCAGGGCGGCCGCAAGCATCCCCAGCAGGAATTCCTGCAGGTAGACACTACCAACATCCTGTTCATCTGCGGCGGCGCGTTCTCCGGATTGGACAAGATCATTGCCGACCGTTTGCAGAAACGTTCGATCGGCTTTGGCGCGCATGTCGCCGATCCGGACAAACGCCGGGTGGGCGAATTGCTGGAGAAAGCCGAACCCGAAGATCTGCTGAAATTCGGCCTGATCCCGGAATTCGTCGGCCGCTTGCCGGTGATCGCGTCCCTCCGCGATCTGGATGTCGAAGCGCTGGTGAAAATCCTTAGCGAGCCGAAGAACGCACTGGCCAAGCAATATGCCAAGCTGTTCGAGTTGGAAGATGTCGAGCTCACCTTCACCCAGGACGCGCTGGAAACCATCGCGGAAAAGGCGATCCTGCGTAAAACCGGCGCGCGCGGATTGCGCTCGATCGTGGAAGGGTTGCTGCTCGACACGATGTTCGACCTGCCCGATATGGATGGCGTTACCGAAATCGTGATCGACAAGGACGTGGTCGAAGGCCGCAAGGAACCGGTCCGCGTGGTTTCCGGTTCGGGCAAGAAGAAGAAGGAAGAGGCGGCGTAATTTGTTTGGGCTGAGCTAGCGCTCGGCCCTTCAAACGCCGGGCGCTAGCCACTGGCGCGCTTGGCTTGCGCGCTGGCGCGTGTCCAGATGTCGCATTCTGACTGGCGTGATCCAGCAAAAATCCCGCCCGGCCCATTAAGGCACCGGACGGGATCGTGCGGACACGGGCGAGGGGATAGCGCCGCGTCCAAAAGCTTCTCGGCAAATCAGCCGGGCAGGAATACGCCGTCAGTCACGTGGATTACGCCGTTCGATACATCGACATCCGCCTTTGTCACTGCGGTCGCACGGCCGGCGGCGTCAGTAATGACCACCGTATCACCCGACAGGCGTGCGCTAAGCGTGTCGCCGGATACCGTGGTAAGCGTCGCGGTGCCGCCGCTGCTGTTGATCAGCGCGATCAGGTCGGCCGCTTTCACCTCTCCGGGCACTGCGTGATACGTCAGAATATTGGTCAGCGCGGCCTTGTTTTCCGGCTTCACCAATGTGCCAAC
Source organism: Altererythrobacter sp. (assembly GCA_024636575.1). Taxonomy (GTDB): domain Bacteria; phylum Pseudomonadota; class Alphaproteobacteria; order Sphingomonadales; family Sphingomonadaceae; genus Allopontixanthobacter. Next base: position 4,967 of record JAGXGU010000111.1, on the reverse strand, counting down.
CGTGCCTTCGGGCAGTTTCGCGAAGGCGGTATCGGTCGGGGCGAAGATGGTGAACGGGCCGGGGCTGGATAGCGTATCGACGAGACCGGCTGCCTGCACAGCGGCGACCAGCGTGTTGTGCATGCCTGTGCCCATCGCAGCCTGCACGATATTGGACTGCGCCTTGGTTGCTTCCTTGTGGTGGCCCGCCAATACGGGGGCAGCAGTCATGATCGTGCCGGCGGACAGGGCGGCTGCTGCGCCGAGGGCGATAGATTTGAGTGAAACGGGTTTGAACATCCTGATCTCCTTTGATCGACAAGCGGGTTTGCTGCTTGCCCCCAAAGTTACGGGACGAGTCCCGATGCGGATGCACCTTTCGCCGGATAATTGGCAGATATTCAGGTCTTCTGGAGTTTTCCGCTGGCCACGACGGGTCCAGCCTCGGTTCCGGGAACCGCGCCGCCCAGCGGCTCGCGGGTAAGGACGAGCTGCGCGCCATCTTCGATCCGCTGCGCAAGCGCCGCGCCCACGGCCATGCGGCGTTCTTCGCCCGCCACCACCACGCCGAGCGACTTCGCGCCCTCGTCCGGCGTTACCAGCCACAGTTCATGATCGTGCACCCCGTCAGCCGTCAGCCCGCTGGCGGACACCAGCATTTCCTCCCGGTCCGGCAGATAGGTCACGCCCAGCCGCAGTGGAGTATCGCCGATCGGGATCGATGCCACCAGCGGGTCGGCAGCCGCAATCTGCTGCGCGGGAATGGCGCCAGGGCCGGGGCCGCGGGTCATCGGCAGTGCCAGGAACGCCAGCACCACCGCCGCCGCTGCGGCAAATCCGGTGGCGATTTTCCATTGGCGGACCCTGCGGCGCAGCGCGAGCACTTCGATCACCGGTTCTTCGGCCAGATCGCCCTGATCCAGCGCCGTCTGGATACGCTGCCACACATCTCCGTCTGGCGCCGCTGGCGGCATGATGTCGAGCAGCGGTGCAAGCCGGTCTTCCCAGCGTGCGACTGACGCGGCAAAAGCGGCCTCGCTGGCCATCAACCCGCGCGCCTGCAACCTGGCTTCTGCATCAAGCAGGCCGAGCACATATTCGGCGGCGAGAATCTCGCGCTCTGGCAGTTCGGGCTCACTCATTCTTCGAGACACCTTTTCAGCCGGGCCAGTCCGCGGCGGACCCAGCTTTTCATTGTTCCCAGCGGGACCCCGCGCCTTTCGGCCAATTCCGCATAAGTGCTTCCTTCGAAAAATGCGGTGCGGATCGCGTCCTGCTGCCGTTCTTCAAGGGTACCGATGCAATCATGGATCCTCGCGCTGCGCTCGGAGCTTTCCAGCACCGCGTCGGCCAGAGGTCGGTGGTCGGGGATCCCCGCTGCCTCGTCCACCGACACGGCGGCGCTGCGCACCTTGCCCTTGCGCAGCCGGTCAATCGCCCGGTTGCGCGCGAACACCGCGAGCCAGCTGATCGGGCTGGCCCGTTCGGGATCGTAATTTTTCGCCCGTTGCCACAGGCTGACATAGACATCCTGCAACGCATCCTCCGCTTCGCCCCGGTCACCCAAGATACGAAGGCAGATGCCGAATAGTTTCGCCGATGTGGCCTGGTAGATCCATTCGAGCGCGCTACGATCACCTTCCGCCAGCCGCTGCATCGCTTCGCGCAGGCGTGCCCGTGCCGCGTCGGCATGTTGGGGGGATGGGCCTGGTTCGCTCGTCATTGGCAGCTTTCGCAGTCCCGTGTGGTTTCGATCTGGATCGTGGTATGCCCGATCCGGAAATCATGCGCCAGCCGCGCCGATATGTCCCGCAAGAAACTATCCCCGGCGGTGCCACCGGGCATCACGAGATGCGCGGTCAGCGCGGTTTCGGTGGTGCTCATCGCCCAGATATGCAGGTCGTGCACCGCGGTTACGCCCGGCAGGCTGGATAGAAACTGGCGGACGGCGCCTTCCTCGATCCCCTCGGGCACGGCCAGCAGGCCCATCTTCACGCTGTCTTTCAGCAGGCCCCAGGTGCCCCATGCAATGATCGCGACGATGATCAGGCTGGTCACCGGATCGATCCACCATGCGCCGGTCAGCAGGATGGCGATCCCGGCCACCACCACCCCTACCGACACCAGCGCGTCTGCCGCCATATGCAGGAACGCGCCGCGGATATTGAGATCGTGCTTGCGTCCGCGCATGAACAACAGCGCGGTACCGGTGTTTACGGCAATGCCGATGCCGGCAATGATCACCATGGTCATGCCCGCAACGGGGGCAGGGTCTGCTAACCGGTTCAGCGTTTCGAACAGAATTGCGCCCAGTGCGACCAGCAGCAAACCGGCATTGACCATCGCCGCAAGGATAGTGGAACTTTTCAGGCCATAGGTGAAGCGGTCCGATGGGGCGCGCTTGGCCAGGATGCTTGCACCCCAGGCGAGCAGCAAGCTCAGGACATCGGACAGATTGTGTCCGGCATCCGCCACCAACGCCATCGATCCGGCCCAGTAGCCATACACCGCCTCGATGATGACGAATGCGGTATTGAGCGCCACGCCAATGGCAAAGGCATTGCCGAAATCGGCTGGCACATGGCCGTGCGAATGCCCGTCATGCCCGTGCCCGCTATTGCCGCGATCATGTGAATGCCCGGTTCCCATCCGGATCAGTCGTACACACAGGCATCGAGCCCGTCACGCCGAACCATGCCCATCCGGGCGGCGATGGTGTTGCCATAGCGGCGGGTGAAACCGGCCGGGCTGGTCACGGAACGTTTTTGCGGCTGGGGCAGGGCAGCAGCCATGCGCGCGGCCTCCGTCTTGGTCAGCCGCGCGGCGGAATGGTTGAAATAACGCTGGGCCCCGGCCTCTGCCCCGTAGGTGCCGATGCCGGTTTCCGCGACATTCAGATAGACTTCCATGATCCGCTGCTTGCCCCAGATATTCTCGATCAGGAATGTGAACCACGCTTCCATCCCCTTGCGGAAATAGCCGCCCCCTTGCCACAGAAAGACATTCTTGGCGGTCTGCTGGCTGATGGTGGAACCACCGCGAATGCGCCCGCCTGCTGCATTGCGCTTGATAGCTTTTTCGATCGCTTCCTGGTCGAAACCATTATGGCTGCAATATTTGCCATCTTCCGCAGCAATCACGGCGGTCACCAGATTGCGATCGATATTGCTGAGCGATTCCCAATCCTTGGTAATCCCGTCACCATTGAAGATCATCGTTGCGGTGACCGGCGGCGGAACGAATTTGAATATCACCACCAGCGCCAGGCTGATGCCAATGAACCACAGGATGAACTTTGCGAGGAATTTGGCTGCCCGGATCATGGGCGGCTGATAACAAGGTCGGCTGGTCTGGGCCAAACAAAAAAGCCCCGATCGCACATTCGCGATCGGGGCTGATTGTTTTCGGGTAAAGCCGGATTATGCCGCAGTCGGCATCAACCGTTCACCGGCGATCGCCTTCATCGCCTTTTGCAGCTTCTCGAATGCGCGCACTTCGATCTGGCGGATACGTTCGCGGCTGACGCTGTAGACCTGTGACAGTTCTTCCAGTGTCTGCGGATTGTCCGTCAGGCGCCGTTCGGTCAGGATGTGCTTTTCCCGATCGTTGAGGCTGTTCATCGCTTCGCCCAGCATTTGATGGCGGAGCGAGGTTTCTTCAGCCTCGGCTACCATTTCATCTTGCAGCGGACCATCATCGGTCAGCCAATCCTGCCACTGGCCGCCGCCATCTTCGTCGCCGCGCATCTGGACGTTGAGGGAGGCATCGCCGCCCATCATCATCCGCCGGTTCATGTTGATGACTTCCTGTTCGGCCACGCCCAGCGTGGTTGCAATCTTGGTCACATCATCCGGATGAAGGTCCGAATCCTCGTAGGCTTCGAGTTGTTTCTTCATCCGGCGCAGGTTGAAAAACAGTTTCTTCTGCGCGGCGGTGGTGCCCATTTTCACCAGGCTCCAGCTGCGCAGGATGAATTCCTGCATGCTCGCCTTGATCCACCACATTGCATAGGTGGCCAGGCGGAAGCCGCGATCGGGTTCGAATTTCTTGACGCCCTGCATCAGCCCGACGTTCCCTTCGGAAATCAGATCGCTGACCGGCAGGCCATATCCGCGGTATCCCATGGCGATTTTCGCCACTAGCCGCAGATGCGAGGTTACCAGCTGTGCCGCTGCCTCGGGATCTTCGTGTTCGGCATAACGCTTGGCGAGCATATATTCCTGCTCGGGCGTCAGAAGAGGAAATTTCTTGATCTCGGCCAGATAGCGGTTGATGCTTTGCTCCCCGCTGAGGGCCGGAACGGTCAAACTTTTTTTGGTGCTCACTTTTTCCCTAACCTTTCTTGCGTCGACTCGCGATGCCAGACCCCTGATGGGCATCCGTTCTTGCGGGCCACATGGTTACATATAGAGGATAATTTCGCGTCTTGAAGCGCGTTTCATCGATTTAAACGAACGGTTTCATCGATCAGTTCCCGCATATCGGGCGGTATTTCAGCCTCGAATTCACACCTTTCCCCAGTGACGGGGTGGTTGAAACCTAGCGAGGCTGCATGAAGCGCCTGCCGGGCAAAGCCGAGATCGCGCAGAACCGGGCGTAATTGTGATGGGGTCCGTCCATATGTTGGGTCCCCCAATAAAGGATGGCCGATTGATGAAAGATGAACCCGAACCTGATGCGTCCGGCCGGTTTCCAGGCGGCATTCGATCAGGCTGCAAAATCGCAATGGTTTCAGCGTTTTGTAATGGGTGACTGCATGTTTCCCACGCGACGAATTATCATCCAGCACCATCATTTTCTTGCGGTTGTGATCGGACCGCCCGATTCGTTTATCAATGGTCCCGGAAGTGGGCGAGGGATGGCCTGCGCAAACGGCCAGATAAGTCCGATCGACCGAGTGGTCGGCAAATTGTTTGGCCAGCCCTTCATGTGCCGCAGTAGTTTTTGCAGCCACCAGTAAACCAGAAGTGTCCTTGTCGATCCGGTGG
>JAGXGU010000110.1 GCA_024636575.1 Altererythrobacter sp. | reverse complement strand
GATGGCCAGATTGCGCCGCAAACGCCGGACCGGTTCGATTACCACCTGCGCTTCCGCCAGCAGGCGCTGCCATGAAGGGCCGCCAATGGCCCCCGGGGCCGGTTGCCGCGCCAGAGCCAGCCGGGTGGCCAGATCAGGCGCACCGGCATTAGGCGGTTTCACCGAACGGGCATCCGGCTGGTTCAAGCGGGACAATCCCCGATACGCCTGGATGCAGTTTGCATGACCATGGTCATTTCCTGTCCGGGCATCATGCTGGAACTGCTGTTCATCGTCATCGTCATGTCCGACCGGTCCGGCGCGACCGTGCCGTCCATGTTCATGGCCATTTTCATGCCGCCCGGCCCGGTGCAGCTCAGCACCGCGTTCAATTTACTGCCTGAGGCATCAAATTGGGAAAATGCGCAGTCCACCCCCTCGCCCGTCTGGCTCATTTCCCCCATCTCTCTCACCATCTTCTCGAACCCTTGATCCGCGTCTTCCCTGGTCAGGCACATGGTATCGGTCTTGTTGGACTTGGCCGCGAATTGCTGCTTCATCATGCTCAGTTGTTTTGCCGGTATGCCGGGTACAGAGAAATCTTTCAGTTCCGCAGTTGTTTCATACAGGCCGGGCAAAGGCTTCGCCATTTGACTGACCTCCGCAATCACTTCATCGGCTGATTTTTCGGCAGATTTCTCGCTGGCGGTCTCGCTGCCACACCCAGCAAGCGCGAAAATCATCAGTGGCATCAATATTGTGGCTCGCATCGCTGGTTCTCCGCTGGGGGCGTTAAATTGCCGGTCCGCAGTGGATACCAATTTGCAGGGGGTCTGCCAACTTCTTGCTGTGGTGCGGCACATTGCCCATATGGACTTCCATGGCCGAACTGATCATCCGACGCGGGCTGGAAGAACCGGACACTTCCGGCGATTTCACCCCGCACAAACCAAAACGCCCTGACAAGAGCATGCCTGGCCGCCGGTTCGAACTGGTGTCGGACTATGAACCTGCGGGCGATCAACCCACTGCAATCGCGGAACTGGTTGCGGGCACAAGGGACCAGGAACAGACACAGGTGCTACTCGGCGTCACCGGTTCGGGCAAAACCTTCACCATGGCCAAGGTGATCGAGGAATTGCAGCGCCCGGCGCTGATCCTGGCCCCCAACAAGATCCTGGCCGCGCAATTATACGGTGAATTCAAGAGTTTCTTCCCGAATAATGCGGTTGAATATTTCGTCAGCTATTATGACTATTACCAGCCCGAAGCCTATGTGCCGCGGTCGGATACCTATATCGAGAAGGAATCCAGCGTAAACGAGGCGATCGACCGGATGCGCCATTCGGCCACCCGTTCATTGCTGGAACGCGATGATGTGATCATCGTCGCATCCGTCTCGTGCCTCTATGGCATCGGCTCGGTAGAGACCTATTCGGCGATGATATTCGACCTGAAAACAGGCGATACCGTGGATCAGCGCGAATTGATCCGCAAGCTGGTGGCATTGCAATACAAACGCAACGATGCCGCTTTCACGCGCGGCACGTTCCGGGTGCGGGGCGACAATCTGGAAATCTTCCCCAGCCATTACGAGGATATGGCGTGGCGGGTGAGTTTCTTCGGTGACGAGATCGAGACAATCAGCGAATTCGATCCGCTGACGGGCAAGAGCGGTGCCAGCCTCGAAAAGGTCCGCGTCTATGCCAATTCGCATTATGTGACCCCCGGCCCGACGATGAAACAGGCCGCCGAAGCGATCAAGTTCGAACTTGCCGAACGGCTCAAGGAACTGGAAGCAGAGGGCAAGCTGCTGGAACTCCAGCGGCTGGAACAACGGACCAATTTCGACCTCGAAATGATTGCCGCCACCGGTTCCTGCGCGGGGATCGAGAATTACAGCCGGTTCCTGACCGGCCGCCTGCCCGGCGAACCGCCGCCGACGCTGTTCGAATATCTGCCCGAAAACGCGCTGCTGTTCGTCGATGAAAGCCACCAGACCGTACCGCAGATCGGCGCGATGTCGAAAGGCGATCACCGGCGCAAGATCACGCTGGCCGAATATGGCTTCCGCCTGCCCAGTTGTATCGACAATCGCCCGCTGCGGTTCAACGAATGGGATGTGATGCGGCCGCAGACCTTTGCCGTGTCCGCCACCCCGGGCAATTGGGAAATGGAGCAGACCGGCGGTGCTTTTGCCGAACAGGTGATCCGCCCGACCGGGCTGATCGATCCGCCGGTGGAAATCCGCCCAACCGAAGATCAGGTGCAGGATTGCATCGAGGAATGCCGCAAGGTCGCCCAGAATGGCTACCGGACGCTGGTCACCACCCTGACCAAGCGGATGGCAGAAGACCTCACCGAATTCATGCACGAAGCGGGCCTGCGGGTTCGCTATATGCATTCCGATGTCGAAACGTTGGAACGGATCGAACTGATCCGCGATCTGCGGCTGGGCGTCTATGATGTGCTGGTCGGGATCAATCTGCTGCGCGAAGGGCTCGATATTCCCGAATGCGGGCTGGTGACCATATTGGACGCGGACAAGGAAGGTTTTCTGCGCAGCGAAACCAGTCTGATCCAGACCATCGGGCGCGCGGCGCGCAATGTCGATGGCAAGGTGATCCTGTATGCGGACCGGATGACCGGCAGCATGGAACGCGCCATCGCGGAAACCGATCGACGCCGCGAAAAGCAGCGCGAATACAATGTGGAACACGGGATCACACCGACCACGATCAAGCGCAATATTCAGGACATTGTCGCCCATACTGCGAGCCGCGACGGCGTGCTGGTGGAGATCGATGCCGAGGGGTCCAACAATCGGGTCGGCCACAATTTACGCGCCTATATCGAAGATCTGGAAAAGAAAATGCGCGCTGCCGCCGCCGATCTGGAATTCGAGGAAGCAGGCCGCCTGCGCGACGAAATCCGCCGCTTGGAGGCCGACGAACTGGGCATTCCCGATGGCGACAGGAAAGCTCCGCTGGTGGGCCGGTCAACCGAAGGGAGACCCGGCACGCGCAAGATGAGTTATGGTCAGACGCAAAGGAAGTGGAAGAAGTAGCCAGCCGGCCGAATCCAGGCGGCGAGATAGCCACAGCAGTATTGGCGCGGGCGATTTACCGCGCCGAATGCGGATGGCATGGGGCCAAAGTTCAAATCCAAGTAGCCACGCCGGTCACCGGCGCCCAGGAAGGCCCACCATGCTCCGCATCACCCCGCCCCTGCTTCTCGCGCTGGCTGCAACCACCGCCATGACGGCATGCAAACCGCCCGCGAGCGATGATTACCTTGAACGGGTCGATCTGACCGAAGCCACCGGCACGGCGAGGCAGCCCATGCCATCCCCCGACACCACCGATGCCGTGTGGGCAGATGGCAAGACTGCCGGGCGCATCCTTTTCGGCAATCCGGGCGAAGTGCCCTATCTCGCGCTTGTGTGCGAGACTGCGCCGACAGGCGCGCAGCAGATCAGATTTATCCGCTTCGCCGCTGCGGATCCGCAAGCAAAGGCACTGTTTGCGCTGGTCGGCAACGGCCACATCGCCCGCATTCCCGTTGATGCCACATGGAACGGGCGGGCGTGGCTGTGGGAGGGCACTGTCCCGGCAGACGATCCCGATCTGGAAGCGCTGACCGGAAGACGCACCATTACGGCCACCCTGCCCGGCGCAGGCCAGCTTGACCTGCGCCCGAGCCCGCTACCAGGGTATCTGATCCAGGAATGCAGGAAACTGTTGGAACCCGAACAGTCAGGGCAATAAACCAGACGCTAACGTGCGGTCAGCAACCTGGCTCACACACGATCTGCAGGGCAATACCGGGCCAGATAGTCAGCGTGGCTGGGCATCTGTTGCACCAGGAAGCGGATCGACTTCTCCATTTCGCCGACTTCTTCGGAAAGCTTCGTGCCTTCGATCGCATCGGCCATTGGATTGTGTCCATTCATGGTGATACCCTGCCCCATCATGACTGCGGTCCAGCTGCTTTCGGTGAACAGTTCGTCTTCCTCGCGGAAAATCTGACCGTTGAGTTGGAACAGGGCCATTTTTTCCTTCAGCGAATCCGGCACGCTCATGGTGCGGCAATAATTCCAGAACTCGCTATCGTCGCGCGTGGTGGCATTATAATGCAGGATCAGGAAATCGCGGATTCGTTCATATTCCTTGATCGTCAGCCGGTTGAAAACATCGGCCTGGGTCTGGTTGACCCCATCGAGCGAGAGCACCGCCAGCAGTTTGTTCACGCCGGTATTGATCAGATGGATCGAAGTTGATTCCAGCGGCTCCATAAACCCGGCCGCCAGCCCCAGAGCCACCACATTCTTGTTCCAGAATTTCTTCCGCCGCCCGGTAACAAAGCGCAGGAAGTTCGGATCCGCGGTCGGCTTTCCTGCAAGGCCGCGAACAAGGATGTCATGCGCCTCGTCATCGCCCATATGTTCGCTGGAATAAACGTGACCATTACCGTTGCGATTTTGCAGCGGGACCTGCCATTGCCATCCGGCTGAATGGGCGGTTGCGCGTGTATAGGGCAGCGGCGGGCTGCCATCATCGCGGTTGCATGGCAATGCCACAGCGCGGTTGCAGGGTAACCAGTGCGTCCAATCCTCATATCCGGTCTTGAGCGCCTGTTCGATCAGCAAGCCCCGGAACCCTGAGCAATCGATAAACAGGTCTCCTTCGATTTTCGCGCCGCTTTCCAGCGTCAACGATTTCACGAAACCGGTTTCACCGTCCAGCGCAACGTCGTCCACCTTGCCTTCCTGTCGCACGACGCCGCGGGTTTCGGCATATTTGCGCAAGAATGCGGCGTAACGACCCGCGTCGATATGGTAGGCGTAATTTACCGGTGGAAGATCGTCGCGTTTGAAATCCGAGCTGCGGGCGAATTTGCCGAAATGGGCAGCCATGGTTTCAACGTTGAAAGCCTGGATTGGTCGCTTGTCCCCTGCCGCTTTCATGCGGTGCCAGACGTGATGAAACGAAACCCCACCCATTTGATAGCCATAGGCACCGAAGGGGTGAATATAACTATCGCCCTGCTTGCCCCAGTTTACGAATTGAATGCCCAGTTTGAAAGTGCCTTGTGCGGCGGCGAGCATTTCACGCTCTTCCACTTCGAGCAGGTGGTTGAATTCGACAAACGGGGGGATCGTCGCTTCCCCCACCCCGACCGTTCCGATCGCTTCCGATTCGATCAGAGTGATGGCCACCTTTCCCCCGGATATAAGGCGTGAAAGCGCAGCTGCGGCCATCCAACCGGCTGTTCCGCCGCCTACAATGATTATATTTTCGATTGCCATAGAATTTCCCAAGCTGAAGTGAGGTGGATACCGACTGCTTCCTACCGCAGTAGCACCGATAATTGAGCAATCAAATTGTGAACGTTCATTTTACACTTGTGAACGCTCACACAATTGATTATCAGATGGTCCAACGGGGGAGGGGACATCTCCCGATAAATGGGAGAAATACATTGCTTCACAATCGTTTGAGTCGGATTCGTCCAATGTCGAATCGCGGAATTGCGCTGGGCGCAGTATCCAGTCTGGCGCTTTGCATGGGTCTTAGCCCGGCGGCGATGGCGCAAGAAACCAGCGCGGAAGAGCAGGCGGCTGAGGCCGCTGCACCCGAAGAAGAAAATCTCATCGTCGTCAGCGGTTTTCGCGCCTCTCTTGAAAACGCGCAGAACATCAAGCGCGATGCGGACACCTTTGTCGATGCAATCACCTCGGAAGACATTGGCGCCCTGCCTGATCGATCCGTGGCAGAAGCGCTGCAGCGCGTTCCCGGCGTCAACATCGGCCGGTTTGAAAAGTCATCCGACCCTGACCGTTTCTCGGTCGAAGGAACCGGCGTTATCATTCGCGGCCTTCCCTATGTCCGCTCCGAACTCAATGGCCGTGACATCTTCTCTGCAACCGGTGGCTCGGTCCTGAGCTTCAACGACATTTCGCCCGAACTCCTCGGCCGGGTCGAAGTGTTCAAGAACGTTACCGCCGACATGACGGAAGGCTCGATTGCGGGCACCGTCAATCTGGTTACACGCAAGCCGCTTGACCGGTCGGGCACGCACATCGCGGGCTCGGTCGAAGCCAACTACGGCGATCTGCGCGAAGATTGGTCACCGACCTTCAACTTGCTCGGCTCGACTGTCTATGAAAGCGAAGCCGGCCGACTTGGCTTCCAGCTCGGCTTTTCGAAATCGAAGCTAAAGAGCCGTACCGATGCATCACAGGTTGGTGATCCGTGCTATCGCGCTGCTACGCTCGACGGCGGATGTATCCGCGCGCTGAATGTTGGTTCCGGTGGGTTTGGCGACAACCCGAACTTCGATGCAACGAATTTCCCGCCTGCAAACACCGTGATCGTACCGCAATATGCCGGCGTTCGTACGACCGATCTCGACCGTGATCGCGAAGCGTGGTCGGCGGTCCTGCAATACGAAGATCCGACAGGTGATTTCAAGGCCACCTTTGAATGGCTGCGATCCGAAACCAGTTTTGCGACACAGGAATATGCGCTTCTTGGACGTATCGATGATGGAGTCTCTTCACCGGATCCGGCTGCTGGCAGTACCTGGCAATTCGATGAAAACGGCGTTTTCCAGAGCGGGGTCCTGACCGATAATGTTGGCAACGCATATGCAACGCCATTCGGCCGTGGCGGCATCCCGATGGATTCCCTACGTTTCGTGCGCGATACGAAATCCATCACCGAAGATTTCTCGTTCGACGTCGATTGGAACGTTACCGATCGCTTGAGCGTCAATCTCCAGGCACAGAGGATTGCTTCCGATCTTCGTCGTGACTCGGTTTTCGGGGCAATGAGCACCTGGGCTGACATTGATCTCGATCTGACCGGCAAGACTCCGCAGGTGCAATTCATTGCTCCTCCGGGCTCGCCCGCAGATTATTTCTCGAGCGGCTACTACAGCTACTACTGGTTCGGTCTCGACAGCCGCGAGCTGAACGAAGGCGACATGGACAGCCTCAGCTTCGATGCTGAGTATGACATCAGCGATGACGGGTTCTTCAAGAAGGCGCAATTCGGCGCTCGCTGGGCTGAGCGTGACCGGACGACCCGCAACACCGACTTCAGCACTTGGGGCAACCTCTCTGCTCCGTGGGCTGGCCGCGCTGGCTGTGCTCCGTGGGGCGAAGGCCCGGGATGTCAGCCAGGGGCTCCGGGCACTTTGACCGCGCCTTGGGGGCAGCTCACCGGCTTTACGCCCGGACGCTTCTATACTGGCCTTGATGGCCAGGAATTTGCCATTGCAGGCGGCGTATTCACGGATGAATTCCCTGACTATACCCAGCTACGGGATCTCTTCGGTAATAATTTCCAGCGTGGCAACGCGCCAGCCCCGACCCCGAATGGTGCGTCCTGGTTCTACGGCGGTGACGATTTCCTCGGTGAATATCTCGCCGGCATCACCGACCAGCAGTGGGACGAAATATCCACAGCCGGTCAATCGCCGGAGCGCTTCAATCTTGGCGTGAACGGCCGTACACGTCCAGCCGTGGGGAACGGCCCACCGGTACCCTGCGACATCAAGGGCGTATTCTGCCCGAACGAAGTTTCGGCAGTCAACGAAGTGACGAAGGCTGCTTATGCCCGGATCGATTTCGGTAGCGATTTTGACAATGGCTGGAACCTGGCTGGTAACTTTGGCCTTCGCTATGTCGAAACCAAGGTTAAGTCAGGCGGGATCATCGGTTTTCCTACTGCCGGACGTTTCGACGACCCGTCGGTCGGCGGCAATGGCGATGGCGTGGTACAAGTTACAGAACTTCAACGTATTTGTGCCAATGCACCGCCGGAACAGTTGGCGAACCTCGGCTTCTGTGATCCATCGTTCACACGACTGAGCGAATTCGCTGCTGCCCACACTGGCGCAATAGCGATTAGCGACAACAGCGACATCACCTTTGAGCACTGGTTGCCGAGCTTCAACGCAAGGCTGGACACCGGAAATGGCCTGTTGTTCCGCGCTGCCGTATCGAAGGCTATCTCGAGGCCGGATCTCCAGCTCTTCCGAGTAGGTGGCAGTATCGGGGATAACACGGCCAATCAGCGTAAACAGGGCACTCTCAATACCGGGCCAATGTTCTCGATTTCGAGCGGTAACCGCAATATCTTGCCGGTTACTTCCTGGAACTACGACCTTTCAGCGGAATGGTATTTCGATACTGTTGGCTCGCTTACCTTCTCGCTGTTCATGAAGGACATCAAAGGGATCGTGAACACGGAAGCTGTACTGGAGAATTACACCAGCGCCAGCGGCCAATCACTCGATGTCGAGCGCACGCGGCCGGCAAACGACCAGGCCGGCACGCTGAAGGGTTTCGAAATTGCCTATCAGCAAACTTACGACTTCCTACCGAGTGTACTGAGCGGACTTGGTTCGCAAATCACCTACACTTATATCGACGGAAGCGACTTCAGTCCCCCGAACCTGGCGAACCCGGGCGAATCATCGGTGACGACCAATGGGCAGGTGCTGAGCGGAGGGGCATTTGCCTTCCTGCAGCCCCTGGCCGGGATTTCGAAGCATACCATCAATGCGACCTTGTTCTATGAAAAGGGTCCACTGGCGATGCGCGCGGCATACAACTGGCGCTCGGCCTTCAACGTAACGCCCCGCGATGACATCTTCCCGTTCTCCCCTATCTGGCAGGAAGCGACAGGACAGCTGGATGCGTCGATCTTCTATGCGGTTACCGATAACATCAAGGTCGGTGTCCAAGGCGTCAACCTGCTCGACTCGATCACCGAAACATCGCAGGTTGTCGACTTCGATGGCACGCGCGTGACCCGCTCGGCGTTCCGAAATGACCGTCGCTATGCCTTTATTGCCCGGTTCGATTTCTGAGGCTTGCATTGAGATGAAGTAAAGCGAAGCGGGCTCTTGTCATTTGGCAGGGGCCCGCTTCACTTTTTGGGCATCATTGCAGGGCAAGGTGCCGCCGGTGGCTTGCGCGTATGGCAATGTCGGATAGACCGCGCTACCAGACCGGCGCATCATTATTCACGGGACTTTCATCAAGATGGCCAGGCGGCGTCAAGCAGTCACGATCAAGCATGTTGCTGCCGATGCGGGGGTTTCCCTGCAAACGGTAAGCCGTGTCATCAACAAGGAAAGCAACGTCCGCCCGGCAATGAAGGACCGGGTACAGGCATCGATCGACAAATTGGGCTATGTCCCGTCCATCGCTGCCCAGAGAATGAGCGGATCGCGGTCCTATCTCATCCTCGCCCTGAATGATCGGGAACGGACCATTGCCGATTGGCGCGCGCGGCAGGGTACCGACTGGGTTGACCAGATGTTGTTCGGCGGGATGCTGAAATGTGCCGAACTTGGCTACCGCCTGATTTTCGAACTGGTCGATACGCATAATGACCATGTCGAACGCGAATTGCAGGCTGCGATTTCCGCCTTGCAGCCCGATGGCGTCATCCTGACCCCGCCCCATTCGGACAATCCGCTGATCACCGGTCTGCTCAGGAAGCAGAAAATCCCCTTTGCGCAGATCGGTTCAACCGGTGAAAGCGGCGGCATTCCGCTGATCATGGGCGATGAAGGCGCTGCCCGCACCGCCACGCGTCACCTGACAGAGATGGGGCATGAACGCATCGGATTCATCAAGGGTGATGCAGAATACGCGCTGAGCAGCTGGCGCGAAACCGGCTGGATCGCCGAAATGAAGGAAGCCGGCCTGCCGACTGACGGGCTATGTGCAGAAGGTGACTTCACCTACGACTCCGGGCTGCGCGCAGCGCGGCAATTGCTGGCGCGCGATCCAAGGCCCACAGCAATTATTGCAAGCAGCGACCACATGGCGATGGCGACTGTCGATGTAGCCCGCGAAATGGGCCTGGAAGTACCCCGGGACCTTTCGGTTGTCAGTTTCGACAATACCCCGATGACATTGTTTACCCGCCCCGCGCTAACGGCGATTGACCAGCCGGTTGCGCAAACCGCCGCGCTGGCGGTTGAACTGATCGTGGCGGCACAGCGGGGCGAAAAACTGCCCGAAGGCCCGACGATCGTGCCAGCCACTCTGATCGAACGCGAGTCCACCGCTCCGCCCGCGCGGCGCACAGATACGCGCCGCGCCAGCGCGACCAGTCAATAATTTCCCGCCGCCGCCTCCCCCGGCTGCATTCCGTTGCAATGGGCCGGGGCTGAACGGACCAACCTCCCCACCCCGAACATCGCAGCGTTAGGTGCTTGCTTTTGCCAATCCGGTGTGTAGAACACTTCTGGGAACGTTCACAAACGTCCATGCTAGGGAGTGGTATGCAAGGTAAGATATTCACAGTTGCGTGCGCGTTATTGCTCGCGTCCTGCACTTCAAGCCGGGAAGGCGATGCTGCCCTTGGGGCGGTTGCGGATGCCGCAAATTGGCCCGCTGCCAACAGTCCCGCCGCCATCACCGACGATGCCGCCGAAAGCCGGATCACCGATCTGCTGTCGCGCATGAGCGTTGAACAAAAGGTCGGCCAGCTGATTCAGGCGGACATCAGCACGATCAAACCGGAAGATTTACACACCTATCAGCTCGGCTCGATCCTGGCGGGCGGCAATAGCGGCCCCTACGGCAATGAACGCGGATCGGCGGCCGACTGGGACCGCATGGTCCGTGAATTTCGCACCGCATCGCTGCGCCCTGCTGCAAACGGCATCGCCATCCCGATCATTTTCGGCGTCGATGCCGTGCACGGGCACAACAATATTCCCGACGCGACGATTTTTCCGCATAATATCGGCCTTGGGGCTGCCCGCGATCCCGAGATGATCCGCAGGATCGGCGCCGCAACCGCAGCCGAGGTGGCCGGTAGCGGCATTGAATGGACTTTCGCGCCAACTCTGGCCGTCCCGCAGGACCCGCGCTGGGGCCGGACTTACGAAGGCTATTCGTCCGACCCGTCAATCGTGGCAGAATATGCGACCGAAATGGTGCTGGGCCTCCAGGGAACGCTGGAGGCAGGCAAGCCTTTGCAGAACGGAAAAGTTGCCGCGACTGCGAAACATTTTCTGGCAGACGGCGGCACTCTGGGCGGCAAGGATCAGGGCGATGCAGTAATTGACGAAGCTGAACTGGTCTCCGTCCACGCCGCAGGCTATCCACCGGCGATCGATGCTGGCGCTTTGACCGTTATGGCCAGTTTTTCCAGCTGGAACGGCGTCAAACATCACGGCAATAAATCCTTGCTGACGGACGTGCTCAAAGACCGCATGGGCTTTGAGGGCTTTGTTGTTGGTGACTGGAATGGCCACGGCCAGGTTGCAGCTTGCAGCGTTACCGATTGTGCGCAGGCCATCAACGCCGGCCTCGACATGTTCATGGCCCCGGACAGCTGGAAAGGGCTCTATGAAACCACCCTTCGGCAAGCCCGTGACGGCACGATACCGCAGGAAAGGCTGGACGATGCGGTGCGCCGGATCCTGCGCGTGAAAATCAAGCTCGACCTGCTGGATAATCCCATGCAGGACCGCAGCAATTACGCCGCAATCGGCGCGCCCGATCACCTTGCGCTGGCGCGGGAAGCGGTGCGCAAATCGCTGGTCATGCTGAAGAATAATGGCGGAATTCTGCCAATCCGTCCGGGTGCCAACGTTCTGGTGACCGGCCCGGCTGCGGATGATATCGCGATCCAATCCGGCGGTTGGACCATCAGCTGGCAAGGTACCGACGTCACACCCGATGATTTCAAGAATGGCCGGACCATCTGGCAGGGCCTCTCGGACGCGATCCGCAGCACTGGCGGCACCGCCCAACTGGCCCCGGACGGGCAGTTCGATTCCAGGCCGGATGTCGCGATCGTGGTGTTTGGGGAGCGGCCCTATGCCGAATTCCAGGGCGACGTACCGACACTGGATTACCAACCTTCCGGCGCGCAGGACCTGGCCCTGATCAAAAGGCTGAAAGCCCAGGGTATCCCGGTCGTCTCGGTGTTCCTGTCGGGCCGGCCCATGTTTACCAGCCCCGAAATCAACGCTTCCGATGCCTTTGTCGCCGCCTGGCTGCCGGGCACGCAGGGCCAAGGCCTGGCGGATGTGATGGTTGCACCCGAATCAGGCAAACCTGCCTATGATTTTACCGGAAAGCTGCCCTTCCCCTGGCCTGCCGATGCGAGCTATCCCATGGACAAACCTTTGTTCGATCGCGGATACGGCCTGACTTTTGCCAAGCCCGGAAATGTCGGCGTTCTGTCCGAAGATCCGGGTATTGACCTGGCGAAAGCCATGAATGTCGATAACTACTTCGCTGCCGGCCGTGCCGCAGCGCCATGGTCGCTGTCCATTACCGATGCCGGCGGCAAACGTCCGGTAGAAACCAGTTCGGCGACCAGCCCTGGCGGCGCAATTACCGTAAAATCGGTTGATGTGAACGCTCAGGAAGACGGCAAAGCGTTTATCTTCAAGGGCACCGGCTCGGCAAGCATCGAAGGCCCACCGGCTAATCTGCGCCGCCAGTTTGATGATGGTGCCGCGCTCAGGATCGATTGGCGGATCGATGCAAAGGGGACAGGATCCACCGCGTTGGCATTTGCTGACAGCACGGTTTCCCTGGCGGATTGGATTGCGGCCGCCCCCACCGGAAAGGTCAGCAGTTTGATCATTCCATTGCAATGTTTTGCGAAAAATGGGACCGAACTGGAAAATGTCGGAAACGCGTTCCGGCTGGAAGGAAGCAAGGGGCTGGCGTTCACGCTGCTGGCTGTCCGCATTGACACACCTGGGGCGGGCAGCAAATGTCCGCCCGCAAAGAAATAAGAACAAATAGCACGGCTAAATCAGGCTGTGTTTCGGGAGGATAATTATGGCCCTGGTCCCAGACATTTCGATCAGCACGGATCCCAATCCAATTACGGAAGATGGGGCCAGCGTGCACGCCCCCGGGCTGCAAGGTTTCGTCTTTGCCCTGTTCTTCATTTTCGGCGGTATCACCTCGCTCAACGATGTGATCATTCCGAAACTCAAGGAATTGTTCACCCTCAATTATACCCAGGCCATGCTGGTGCAGTTCTGTTTTTTCGCCGCCTATCTGGTGATCGGGATACCGGGCGCGAAGCTGGTCAAGAAAATCGGCTATATGCGCGGCGCGGTTGCGGGCTTGCTGATCATGATGGTCGGTTGCCTGCTGTTCATTCCCGCATCGCGCACTGCGACCTACGCGCTGTTCCTGTTTGCGCTGTTCGTTCTTGCCAGTGGTGTGGTGATTGTGCAGGTCGTCGCCAACCCGCTGATCTCGCTGCTTGGGCCCGCCAAAACGGCACATAGCCGCCTGACATTTGCGCAGGCATTCAATTCTCTGGGCACCACGGTTTTTCCGATCGTCGGCTCCATCCTGATCCTGGGCAGCCTTGCCTCGCTCAGCGCGGACCAATTGTCCGGTCCGGCGCTTGATGCCTATCGCACGGCGGAAAG